>JANQFM010001097.1 GCA_028277865.1 Acidobacteriota bacterium | reverse complement strand
GGCATATTGGGGCCGCTGGGCGGCGCATTGGTGGCCCTGGCGGTGGTCATCTCCTGCTTTGCCACCGACAACGGCATGATCCTCTCCGGCGCCCGCGTCTACTACGCCATGGCGGCCGACAGGAGGTTCTTCCGTCCTCTGGCGCGTCTGAGCAGCCGAAACCTTCCCGCCAACGCCCTCATCGCCCAGGGGATTTGGTCCGCTTTGCTCTCCCTGTCGGGAAGCTACGACCAGCTTTTCACCTACGTCATCGTCTGTTCCTGGATTTTCTACCTGCTCTCGGCCACTGCGCTGATCGCGCTGCGCCGCAAGCGCCCTGAAATGCCCCGGCCCTACCGCGTCCCCGGATACCCTTACTTGCCTGCTCTGTTCATACTCATGGCAGCCGCTTTGCTGGTCAACACCTTGTGGTCCAACCCGCGCGATTCCCTCATCGGGATCGGCATTACCCTGGCCGGGCTTCCCGGCTACTTCTATTGGAGCCGCAAGTTTCGCGCCAAGACGCAAAGGTCGCAAGGTTCAGAAATAGAGGAAGATTAGACTTGGGATGGGTCCGCACCGATGGTGGCCTGACGGGTTAACCGAATGCTACACCAGTTTCTCCCTGGCTTTCTTTGCATCTTGGCGCGAACTCCCAAATCCAGCCTGCATATTTACTCAGGCGGGCGATGAGATTATCCTTTGATCATGAAGCCAGGCATTCTCATCATCATTGCCTTCTCGTCAGCGGTTCTTGCTGCCCAGGAAAAGCAGCTCACCGAAGCGGACTTCACTTCGGCTCAGCAGTGCGGCGTGTGCCACCAAGAGATTTATGAGCAGTGGTCCAACTCGATGCATGCGCGATCGGCGACCGACAGCCTCTACCGCTATGTAGCTTCGCAGGCCATCGAGCAATCCGAAGGCCGCCTCAAGGGGTTTTGCCTTTCCTGCCACCTGCCTGTGGCTTCGGTGACCGGAGGGCTGGACGATTCGGCCGAGCCGGTCAAGTGGGATTCCTTCGGCCCTGTCGCCATGCAGGGGGTCACTTGCGACTTCTGCCACACCGCCTCGGCGGAAGAGAACCTGACACAGGAAATCGTGCCTGGATTCTTGGTTTTGCGGCGCACGGGCAGCACGGCTGTCAAGTACGGCCGCCACGCCGATGCCTCGGGCGCCCATCATCCCGTCCAGCCCTCTAAATTCTTGACCAGTCCGCAATTTTGCGCCGCCTGCCACAGCTTCAAGCATCCGGTGGCGGGAATCGAGGTGCAGAATACCTACAGGGAATGGCAGCAGAGCCCTTATGCGGAGCAGGGGATTCGTTGCCAGGACTGTCACATGCCGCCCTATGCCGGAGCCAGTGCAGTCGGTGCAGCGGAGCGTCCGCGCCTGCACGCCCACGTCTTCAAGGGCGGCTACAGCGAGATGATCCGTCGGGCGGCGACCGTGTCTGTCGAAGGCCGCATGCGCGGCAAACGCAAGAGGCGCCGGGTTGAGATTGAGGCTGCGGTCACCAACAGCGGAGCCGGCCACTCCATTCCCACCGGACTGCCGGGAATCCGCGAGATGTGGCTGGAGATCGAGGTCTTCGACAGCCAGGGAAAACTGACGGCGCGAAGGCAATTCCCCTACGGCGCCCGCCTGCTCAAGGCCGACGGGACGATGGCTTTGCCCTGGGAAGCCTATGAGCGGAGGGACAACCGTCTCATTCCACCAGGGAAGACCCGCAAGGTCCGCTTGGAGATTCCTC
The DNA here is from genome assembly GCA_028277865.1 of Acidobacteriota bacterium. GTDB lineage: Bacteria > Acidobacteriota > UBA6911 > RPQK01 > DATIPO01 > JANQFM01. The sequence continues at coordinate 255 of JANQFM010001097.1, read as the reverse complement.
TCACGAACACCGCCCAGCTGCCTGTGCGTATCCGCGCCAGCCTCTTCATGCGCCGCCTGCCCGAATCCCTCAGCAACCGCCTGGGGCTGCCGGTGTCGATCCCTTCCCTGATGGCCCGCGAAGAAGCCCGCGTCGAGGATTGAGCAGTTGGCAGTTGGCAGTTGGCAGTTGGCAGTTGGCAGTTTGCGAGTATACCTCGAAGTCCAAAGTCCAAAGTCCAAAGTCCAAAGTCCAAAGTCCAAAGTCCAAAGTCCA
>JANQFM010001082.1 GCA_028277865.1 Acidobacteriota bacterium | reverse complement strand
GATGACGGCCCGGATGCGGTCTCTGTCGGCCAGGGCGTCTTCCAGGCGCTTGAGGGCGACAACCCCTGCGCCGTCCCCTCCCACCGTTCCGGCGGCCTGTTTGTCGAAGGTCCGGCAGTGACCGTCCGGCGAGGCGATTCCGCCGGGCTGGTAATAGTAGCCCTGATTGTGGGGAACCCTCAGCGAAGCGCCTCCGGCCAGGGCCAGGTCGCATTCGCCGCTGAGCAGCCCCTGGCAAGCCAGGTGGACGGCCACCAGCGAGGTTGAGCAGGCGCTCTGGACGGTGATGCTGGGCCCGTCCAGGTGCAGCTTGTAAGAAACCCGGCTGGTCACGAAGTCACGTCCGGTGCCCACCAGGGTTTGCAGCCAGCCCGCCGAGCCGTCCAGTTGGGGATTGTTGAAGAGGTTGTGCAGGAAATAGCTGCTTTGGCCGACTCCGGCGTAAAGCCCGATGGGGGACCGGAAGCGCTGCGAGTCGTATCCGGCATCTTCCAGGGCGTGCCAGGCGGATTCGAGCAGGAGGCGGTGCTGAGGGTCGATCAGCTCGGCTTCGCGGGGGCTGAATCCGAACAGCGAGGCGTCGAAAGATTGGGCGTCCTGCAGCCAGCCTCTGGCCTTGACGTAGGCAGGGTTTCTGAGCGCTTCGGGAGTCACTCCGGCCTGGAGCAGTTCTTCGTCGCTGAAGAAGCGGATCGATTCCACGCCGCCCCTCAGGTTGGCCCAGAACTCGTCCAGGTCGCGGGCGCCGGGAAAGCGTCCGGCCATTCCAATGACAGCGATTTCCAGGCCGGTGTTGTCCATCGCTTTGTTCCGGGTTTCGCGCCAAGACGCAAAGGGCGCCAAGTTCTCCTATGGTCATTGCGGCTTGGTGTCTTGGCGCGAAACTTTCAGGTCTCCTGTTGTTGCCGCCGCCTCAACAAGCGTCGTCGGCCTTTTCTGAAGCGTTCCTCCAATTCCGAATCCGATTCGCCCGCCGGTTGCGCTGCTTGCTGGGGGCTGCTCAGGCCTTGGATGTGGCGGGCCAGGGAGGCGATGGTCGGGTTTTGGATCAGGTGGACCAGCAATAAGCTCCCGAAGCGCTCCTGCAATTGGCCGTAGACCTGGAGCAGCAGCAGCGAGTTTCCTCCCGAGTCGAAGAAGTTGTCGTGAATCCCCACCTTGTCCAGTTGGAGCAGCTTGCCCCAGGAATCCGCCAACTCCTTCTGCAATGCGGTTGCGGGCCCGGAGTAGGAGGTCTCTTGTTGGGGGCGTTCCTTTCCCGGCTGCGGCAAGGCTTGGCGGTCGACCTTGCCGCTGGGGGTGCGGGGCAGTCGGTCGAGGGTCAGGAAGGCGGCGGGGATCATGTACTCGGGGAGGTGCTTCTTGAGGTGGTGGCGCAGGTCGGAGGGAAAAGGGGGAGTAACCGCAGAGAGCGCTGAGGGAAGACGCAGAGTTCGCTGAGAAGATCTTCTCTCCGCACTCCTCATCCCCCCTCCGCGCCCTCTGCGGTTTTCCCTCTTGCCGACCATGTATCCTAAGAGCCGCCCATCCCGCACCTCCACCACCGCCTCTGCAACCCTGGGATGCCGGCAAAGTGCCGCTTCCACCTCTCCCAACTCGATCCGATATCCCCGCAGCTTGACCTGATGGTCGAAACGCCCCAAGAAATCCAACGCACCCGTGCCTAGCAGCCGCACCCGGTCCCCAGTCCTGTAAATGCGTCCTCCCGGCTGCCCGCCCAAGGGATCGGGCCAGAAGGATTGGGCCGTCCGGGCTGGACGCCCCAAATAGCCTCGTGCCAACCCTGCGCCGCCCAGGCACAGCTCGCCGATGACACCCACAGGCAAGGGACGCAGACGGGCGTCCAGCACATAGGCCTGGGTATTGCTGACCGGGCGTCCGATGGCGGGCTGGCGGCTTGGGGAGGTTTCGATCGTTGCCCAAGTGGAGTAGGTCGTGTCCTCTGAGGGACCGTAGAGGTTGTTGACCCGCTTGACCGTCCCGCTGGCGTACAGCGCCTCGACCAAGGAGCGTGGCAATGCCTCCCCTGCCAGGTTGACCGTCCCGACGGAATCGGTGATGGCGCCCTGCTGCAAAAGGCCTGCAGCGGCAGAGGGGACAGTGTTGATCAGGGTGACGCCCTCAGCCGCGCCGGGCCTGGCCAGCTCCAGTGCGTCGCGCACCAGCACCACCCGGCCTCCGAGGCTCCAGGGGACGAAGAACTCGAAGATGGAAAGGTCGAAGCAGATCGAAGTGGCCGCCAGGACGCTCTGCAACTCTGAGCTGGCGAAGGCCTTGCTGGCCCAGTGGACAAAGTGGGCCGCATTTCGGTGAGGGATGGCCACGCCCTTGGGACGCCCCGTCGATCCTGATGTGTAGATGACGTAGGCTAGACGTTCCGGCAACATCGGGAGCGCCCGCATCCTTGCGGGCTCTGCCTCTGGCGCCGCGATTCCCGAAAAGAGCAGATCCAGATTCCAGAGCCCGCAGGGATGCGGGCGCTCCTGGGGGCTGAGGCGATCGCAGAGATCCGTTTCGGTCAAAACGCCCGCCGCTTGGGCGTTTTGCAGCATGTAAGCCAATCGGGAATCCGGCTGGGCTGGATCCAGCGGCACATAGGCGCCGCCGGCTTTCAAGACGGCCAGCATGGCAAGGGCCACTTCGGGACGGCGCTGCATAAGGATTCCCACTCTGGCTTCGGGCGTCTGCATAGATGCCGTCAGCCAATTCGCTAGTTGATCGGCACGTTGGTTCAGGTCGCCGTAGCTCAGGCTGTGCCCTTGCCACACCAGCGCGATGCGATCGGATGCCCTTCGGGCTTGAGCTTCGAAAGGGTCGTGCAAGCTGGCATCGCGGTCGGACGGCGCGGCTGCCGCCGTGTCGTTCCATTCCACCAAGAGCTGATGCCTGTGAGGGCCGCTCATCCAGGCCAGGGAGTCCAATGGGGCATCCGGGCTGGCCATCGCCGAGGCGAGCAGGCAGGTGAACTGCCCCGTCCAGCGGACGATTGTGGAGGCGTCGAAGAGGTCCGAGTTGAATTCCGCCCGTCCCAGCAGGCGTCCCTCCCGGCCTTCTCCCATGAAAAGGGAAAGGTCGAACATCGAAGAGCGCAGCCGGTAGCGGGTGGCGCCGACGCTCACTTTGCCCAATCGGGTCGGCTCGGCCCGAGCGGCGTTCTGGTAGACGAACATGACCTGAAAAAGCGGCGTGTGGCGAGTGTCGCGCTGCGGGTCCAGCTTTTCGACCAGCAGTCCGAAAGGGAATTGCTGGTGAGCAAAGGCCTCCAGCACTCCATCGCGCACCTGAGTCAGCAAGAGGCGAAAAGAAATGCCTTGCGGGACATGGGTGCGCAGTACCAAGGTGTTGATGAAGGGGCCGATCAAGCCTTCCAGTTCCTTGCGGCTGCGGTTGGCCACCGGAGTTCCGGTCAAAATGTCTTTTTGATGCGTCAAGCGCGCCAGCAAGGCGGCCAGACCGGCCTGCAAGACCATGAAGGCAGTGGCCTTGCCGTTTCGCTGGCCAAAATCCCGAAGATCCCAGCAAAGCCGCTTGGGCATGGAAAAGGCTTGCTCGCGACCGCGTGAGGACTGCAGGGCGGGTCGGGGGCGATCCAGGGGCAGGGGCAGCAGCTGAGGGGCGTCCGCGAGTCGGCTGACCCAATAGTCCAGTTCCGATTGCATCTGCTGTCCCTGACGCTGCCAAGCCGCAAAGTCGCCGAACTGGATGGG
>JANQFM010000517.1 GCA_028277865.1 Acidobacteriota bacterium | reverse complement strand
GGGATTCGGACTCTGGAATCCGGAACCTGGGACCTGGAGCCCGGAACCCGGAACCCCCTGTGTCATGGGCCGCACTGCCTTCGTACGTCAGCTCGCATTATTGGCTCTCGGGAGTCACGTGGAACACTTGTTGGTAGTCCAGGTTGACCAGGTCTTGAAAGCGGGGAGTGCCGGGCGGCAGCCTGCTGGGGTCGCGGAACTCCTCGTCAAAGTTGAAGTCGCGCACCGGGAATCTGTAGACGGTGTTGCAGCACTTGAAGATGCCGTTTGCCTGGCGGGAGTAGTAGAAGCTGACCAGCGAGCCCATGTAATGCAGGGTTCGCCCGGTCCACCTCTCCATGAGGCGCATGAAGTTGTGAGTGCCGCCGTCCAATCCGTAGTGCTGATTGTGGTTCAAGGGGCCCGTGATCGGGAAGGCCTTGTTCTTGCCGGCTGCGATGGCCACTCGGTACCAGGATTCACTGGCCTTGCGGCTGGTGTAGTAGCCGGGGTAGGCGGGATGCCGGAAGCTCGTCCAGTCTTCCCAGGCACTGGAAAGCAGCGTCACCGCGTCGGCGATGACGGCCGCCGCCACAAATCCTGAGCCGAATCCGGCGTCCGCGTTGTAGTCGCCCTGGATATAGACCGGGTTCTCGCTGGCGACGGTAAAGCCGCCGCTGCCGTCCGGCCGTGCAGGCAGGTTGCCCAAGCTTCCGTTGACCAGCTTGATGGCATGGCGGGCGCCGGTCACCTTGGCCATTCGAATGCTGGTGGAACGGCAGTCGCTGAAACGGAAAGTGGGATCGCCATTGCTGGCTCCAAACCCGTCACCCAGGTTGTCGGCGCCGGAAGTCTGCAAAAAGCCGTCATCGTTCACGTCCTCCGGATCCTGCAGAAGGCCGTCCGGATTCCCGCTGGAACTATGCGGGTTGATCATGTCTTCGAAGCCGTACTCCCCTTGGTCGTTGAGCATCCCGCGGCGATCCGAAAAGTAGACGATATAGCCGTTCTGGGTCAGGTACTCGGTCTGGGTTCCGGTCAAGCCGGTCTGTCCGGTCAGCCAGCGCCTCAGGTTGTCCACGTCCAGCTCGATAATGCTCATCAGGCCGCCCAGGGCGCAGCTTCGGCTCGAGCTGCCTCGCCAATTGTCGCGCACCTCGCCTTCGCGAGGATCGTAAATGTTGATGGGTTGGAACTTCTTGCCTTGACGGCGGTTGGAGGATGTGTTGCTCACATCCGGATGGCCGTCATTGTTATTGTCCCTGAGGGTCTGGAAGCGCAGGATGGCATCGGGATTTTCGCGGGCGATCCCCAGGTTGAGCCACTCACCGGTCACATCGGAGTAGCTTCCGTCGTTGCGGCGGGCCTCCACCACTAAGAAACCGCCGATCAGCTGCTGGCCTGAATTGGATTCGGCAAAGGCCGTATCGGTTGAGCCCAGAGTGCCGCCCGCTTCATAGGGCGGGACATTGTCGAGTTCAATACCCAGGCCGGTCGGCAAATCGATCATGTCGTCATTGAGAAGAACGCGGATTTGGGCCTGGTTGTAAAGCCGCGACCTTCCTACAGAGGAAGAGGGGGACTCCCCTATGTCGGGCCTTTGGATGATTTCGATCTCGTCTGAGCCGCCTTTGACGAAGGGAAGCTCCAGCTTTCGGGCGCCGCTTCCCTTGCTGATGATCTGACCGCCATAGGTCACCAGTGATAGCTCTTCCCAACCGGAGTTGTCGGTGCTTTCAGGGCCGGCCACCTTGCTGCCTTCGTTCATCTCCAACCGCCTGCAGGTGCTGGATGGGTTACCCGAGTCGCAGCCTGTGGGAAGGGTGGGAACGTAGATCGGCCCCGTTCTTCCCGCCGAACTTGTGCTCTTGCCGTTGATCATTTCGGCGCGGATTACCTCTCCGGCGGCGCTCACCTTGTTGCGGAACCAGAGGCTGCCGCTGCTGGAAGCCGCCAGAAAAAGGTCGCCGTTGGTGTGGACGCGCCCCCCGAAATCAAAGCGCTGCCCGGCGTGGAAAGCCAGATCCACGTCCGAAAAAATCCCGAATTGAAAGACCGGAATCAAGGCCACCTCGACTTCGCGGATCATCTTGACTTCGCCGCGGGCCGATCCTTGCCCCCTGACGGTCAAATTGATGGGGATGAGATTGGCCGACAGGCCGGAGTGTGGACCCGAATCGATGGGCTTGACCCTGCTCCGGGAGGGATCCAGCGTCAGGCTGTACTCCGGATATTCGGCGCCTTCCAGCATGGGCCTTCCGTTGTGCAGCCCGGCAACTTCATTCACTGTCGGCGACTGCTGCTCGGAGTAGAGCCTGGCCAGATCGGCCATCATTTTTTCCATGGCGGCTTCCGAGGCGTAATAGGCCGCAGTATTGTCTAAATCTGAGCCGCTCACACGCGCTTCCGTCTGCACCATGTGGACCATCCCGATCGCGATGGCCGACAAGAGCAGAAGCAGCAGCAGGGCCGCCGGGAGGGCAAATCCTCGTTGTCGCTTGGTGCACTTCATATCCTATTCCTCGCAATTCCCAGAATTCTTCGCAACCCGTCAGGGATACTTGGGGCCGAAGGAGAGGTTGCGGATGCTCACCGCAGTTGTGAGGGTGAGGTAGCGGAAATCCTGCCGGTACATCTCCCGACCGGGCGAACGGGCCGTGACGGAAATATTGACTTTGCGGATCAGCCCCGGTGTTCCGCCCGCTTCAGGCAGCCTGGCGGTGCCTGCCAGGGCTTCGCTGTCGAATATGTCGTAGTCGACCTGCAGGTCGACGATGTGCTCGGCTACCGGGACAGGCGGATGAGCATTGACCTGCCGCATCAGGCGGGGGTTGTTGGGGTCGTCGGCATTGATGAAGTAGGTCACGACCGAGATCTTGTAGGCTGAGGCGGGCAACAGGTTGCCATTGCCGTTGCCGACGGCCAGGGAGGCGATGTTCCCATGATCAGCCGAGGGCTGATTGACGTCCAAAGGATCGTTGTTGGCAAACACAATCCTGTTGGCGGTGACAGTGGTGGCCACCCCAAGTGCCGCCCCTTCATTGTTTTCAATCACGATGAGGTCGCCGACCTCGACTCCCCGGCCCGGTGTGGTGATGGGAGGGCTGGTGCGCGAATCGACGTCGACCTGGCTGCCGCTGGGCGTGTTGCCCACCAGCCCGTAATCATCCAGCACTTGCTCCGGCTCCTTGAAGGCCATGGTCACCACATCGGTCTGCACTCCATTGATCATGGCGCCCAGGCCGTCTCCCGGAGTCACGGGATAGAGCCTTCCGTCGTGGTAGACGGAATCCTGGATGTGGCATCCGCCCTCATCGCAGGCCCGAAGTGAATCTTTGGAGCCATTGCCGCCGGGCAAGGCGACTCCTTCCTTGGGGAAGTTGGTGCCGGCCCGGCTGAGGTCGGTGGCGATCGAGTTGGCGGCCACGCGGGCATTCTGCTGCATCTCGGTCTGCTGGCCGACGGTGTCGTTGACGTCCGTGGCCGACCGCATCAGCTCGACGGCGCCTCCCAGCACGATTACTCCCACAGCGGTGGCGATCATCATCTCCACCAAGCTGTAGCCTTGACTTTTTTTGCTTTTCTGCCGCATGGCCACTTCCTGTTCCTGCTTCAGCGATAGCGTGAAATATAGGACTCGACCCGATACTCCCGCTCGACTCCCATTGGATTGGTGTAGGTGATCGTGATTGTCACCCGCCTGAGGTCTGCACTCTCCTCTTCTCCGTCCAGCACGGGCTCGATGAGTATTTCGCGTTGAAAACGGTCCAAGAGGACCAATTCGTCATCGCTGGTGTTCATCACGCCGTCCCCGCCGGGCAAGTGCATGGCCTCGACGGCGCCATCATCCCCTGTTCCGGCCAGCCCATCCGGCCCTACGGCCCGCAGAGGCTGAGATCCGCCAATGAAGATGCCTCCGTTTTCAGCATTTTGGATCTCCTCGAAACCGATCTGCTGGATGTTCCGGGCTGTAAAAATGCTCTCCAGGGTTTCCCGCACCTTCTGTCGGGCAATCATGTCCATCTGCATGGATCGAGTGGTGGCGATGGCCTGGGTAAAAAGGCTCAGCAGGGTCAGCAGCCCTACCAGCAGGATCAGCAGGGCCAGCATGACTTCCACCAGGCCGACGCCACGTTGCGGCTTCTTGCGAGCCATGCCGCATTGGCCTTGAGCATTGCTGGACATTACTTCCACTCCTTGGATCCCGTCATCTCACTCCCTGTGTCCTGCAGCCTCCAGGCCCGGACTCGCCCGGTGGCGCCGAAGAGGGTGACCGCATTTCCCTCTCCCGGCTGGTCGTCGCGGGCGTGGAAGACAATGCCGTTGACATATCCTCCGTTCAGGCCTCGGGCCGAGCCGTCGGGGTAGAACATGACCCAATCCTGCCCGTCGAAGTCCACCGGCTGATCACCGCTGATGCCGTCCGGGGTCTGTGCAGATCCAAAATAGGGCATGGCGAACTGCACTCCGGCCGGAAGGCCGACCTCGGAAATTCCATTCCAACCGCCGCCCAGATCCATCTGCTCCAGCGAAATAGCACCGTTTTGGAAGCGAAGGCGGTGAATGCGCCTGTAATCGACGGCGGCTTGACGAGCCCTGCGCAATTCCATCGAGGTCACGTCCAACGCCCTCTCCAGTCTTATGGATTGAAGAATAGGCTGAACGGTAGGGATGGCAATTGCGATCAAGAGGGCTGCGACCACCACGATGATCACCAACTCGACAACGGTAAAACCTGAAGAGTTCCTGGATTCAACAGCGTTTTCGGCACTCGAAGCTTTCATGCTCCTTCCCTCCGACCTTATGATCGGTTCATTTGACACCAGGAGGCTGTGACAGCAGTCACAATGTGGGTTTTGACTCCAAATTCTGCTTCTATCTCCCATGCTGGCCAGGACCGTGTTCTTCAAAAACACTGGCTGCCGAAAAGGCTTTCTTCGATTTCCGCTCCCATGATCGCCGCGCCTCAAGGAGGTGTCAGTGAGGGTTGTCACAGTCGTGCAAAAAGAGACGGCATGAAATGGTCAGCGGGTCGGAAGATCGGGGGAGGGCTGAAGGGGAGAGGGAGTCTCACGCCAAGCCGCGAAGCCGCAAAGAAGAGCGCAATGGGAGAAGGGAAAGGACGGCGGCAAGCGACCTAACCCGGATTTCTCACGGGTTGCCTGCTGCGGAGCTGCGATCATCCGCCCTGGCTGCGTTGCGCTCCCTCGGCCTGCTCGACGTACAGTACAGGACGACTGCGCGGGCCTCGGTCGCGACGCCTTGCCAGGACGGCGCTTGCGGCTCCTCGCGACGACAACCCGTGAGAAATCCGGGTTAGGGCGCGAGGCTCTTCGTCTTCAGAGGAGGAGGAACGATGGTCAAAGTTTACATTTGGAATACTAACCTGGCAAGCAGGGACACTGGTCATGCGGCATTGTGGATATCACCGAACACCTATATCAGTTGGTGGCCGGAAAGGCCGGTGGGCTTTGACGATCATGCCCACCCCCATCGGATGCAGTCACTGCAGGGGGACATTC
>JANQFM010001063.1 GCA_028277865.1 Acidobacteriota bacterium | reverse complement strand
CAGCGTTTTTGAACCGGGTCTGGGTACTAAACACAGCCCGACCGGGACAAGCCCGGTACGTGGCTTCCTTTGCCTCCAACACAGATCCCTAAAGTGTACAGAATTTGGGTTTAGCCGAACAGTTCTTTTTCGGCAATCAGCTGCTCTTGGATCTCCTCAAGAATGTCAGGCAGCTCCGCGTCCCGAAGTTGGAGCAGTTGCCAGCATGGCAGGCTTTTCAGATCCAGCTCAGGGAACCGCTCCGGACCCACTCCCAAGCGGACGCAGATGGCGTTGGCCAGGCTGACCAGTGCGCAAAGGGCGGGATCCTGACGGGCCAGCTCAGGGTCGTGGTGAAGTCGCACGGCCTCCTGAAGATCGGCTGCCAAGTTCCACTTGCCGACCACGATGGCGCCCACTTCGGCATGGTCGAAGCCGATCAGGCGGGTCTCTGCCTGCAGGAAAGTCGCCCCTTCGTTGTAGACCATTTGCAGGACTTGCTGATAGCGGTCGGGCAGGTTGAGATCCAGCACCACCTTGCCGATGTCGTGCAGCAGCCCGGCCACAAAGGCTTCTTCACATCCGCTGTAGCCCTGTCGGCGGGCCAGCCAACGAGAGACCAGGGCCACGGCAAGCGAATGGTCCGACAACAGCTTGTCCTTGAAGCTTCGTGTTCGGAGCATCGCCTCGGTTGAAGCCGCCACCACCAGCGACTGCAAGGTCTTCATGCCCAGGATGACCACTGCCCGTGAGGGGGTGGTGACGGCGCCTCTGGCCCCGTAAAGTGCCGAATTTGCAATCTTCAGCACACGCGCAGTGAGCGCCGAGTCCCTGAGGATGACGCGCTCCAAATCAGCTGCACTGCCGTGCGGGGAGGCGACTAACTGCATGACTCTTTGGGCCACGGCGGGCAGCGGCGGCAGATCCCGAGTGGCAGCGGCAACCAATGCTGCGTGTTTCATCCCCTATCTCTTTCCCTTCTCGCGCACCACAGGCATCAGATTCCGGGGTCCATTCGGCATGCGCTTACTTGAGGACTGGGAGGTGCGGCGGCCCGGGGTGGACGGGCCGCCGCATGGGTGGAGGGTGTAGCTTGGCACGGAGGATAGGGCTGATTACGAGGGGCAGTTGGAGGAAGGGGGTCGGCGAAGGGCTTGGCTGCCGGACTTTCTTGGGCTGCAAAGGGAACGGACGGCGGCGTCATCCGCCGCCGGCGGGTGGCCCAAACCGGACATGGGGCCAGCGAACCCTGAACCTGCCTGATCCCTCTCCAGCCGGTCGGGGCGCACCGACTGTAATCGCTCTTGCAGGCTCTTGCTATGGAGTAGGCCAAATTCATGCCATGCCCCGGCCTGTCTATGGATAAAGCTGTTGGCTTGGCCCGCAGACAGGTCTGCAGGTTGCAGGCCCGGTCCTCCTTCGTCTTTGGGGATTGGCAGCAGTTCATCATGGCTCGCTTGAAATTGTCGGCCTCGGCCCCCTGCGGGGCGCCTTTTCAACAGCTAGTCTTCTTATCGTTGCTTGGAGGCGGCTCTTTGTGGGGGTTTCCACCCTCGGCATATGGCGAAATCTCTCACACTGACTTCTGGACTGGGCTTGCGACATAGGCCGCCGGTCGCGTCTTTTGTCACGAAGCGAGTTCGCTGGTCTGGGCGGGCATGGACGCCAGCCGCAGCAGGGCGTCCTCTGCCTTGGGGTACTCCAGGCGGAGGCGCTTTTCCAGTTGCTTGAGTTTGATTGCCGAAGAGCCGTTGCGTGCCAGGTTTTCGACTTGCTTGGCCGTATCAGCCAGCTCGATCAGGCCCAGATTGACCGCCATCGACTTGAGGCTGTGGGCGGCTTCGCGAATGCTCCCCAGATCGCCGGAGTGGGACGCCTCATCCAACTTGGAAAACTGAGCTGGTGCATCCTGCAGGAAGAGTTGGATCAGTCGCTGAAGCAGCCCTTTTGCACCCTGCTTCTCCAACTTCTGGATTTGCTGAAGGGCTTCCATGTCAAGGGTTGCGCCCACCTGGTCGGCACTGATGCCGTCTGCGGTGTTGCTGCTGGCCTCAGCTTGTTGCGGGGCAGGGCTGCCTTGCGAAGGCGCGCAGCCGGCGATCCATCGTTGAATCTTGCTGTGCAGCTGATGGCTGCTGAAGGGTTTGGCGATGTAGTCGTCCATCCCTGTCGCCAGGCAATGTTCGCGGTCTCCTTCCATGGCGTTGGCGGTGAGGGCGATGATGGGGGTCCGGCGGGTTGCGGATCGGCCGCTGGTTTGGGACTGCTCCATGCTGCGCATCAGGCAGGTGGCCTCGTAGCCGTCCAGGACCGGCATCTGGCAGTCCATCAACACCAAGTCGAAGTCTTCCTGCGCGAAAGCCTCAACTGCCTTCTGGCCGTCATCCGCCAGTTCGACTTGGCAGCCCAGGCTCTTGAGCATTTCGAGGACAAGCTGTTGGTTGGTGGCATTGTCCTCCGCCAGAAGGATTTTAGCGCCGGGAAAATACAGGTTGTCATTGCGGTCTTCAACGTTGGGCTTGGCCGCAGCGCTGCAGGGGAGATCCTGAGTCGGCAGAGGAAGGCAAAACCAGAAGCGAGCGCCCTGCCCGGGACGGCTTTCGACTCCGATTTCGCCCCCCATCTTTTCGGTCAGCTGCTTGGCGATGGCCAATCCCAGGCCGGCTCCTCCAAAACGTCGGCGAGTTGAGCCATCCAATTGGGAGAAGGAGTGAAAGAGCTGGCTTTGAAGTTGCGGAGCGATCCCGATGCCTTGGTCCTGGACTTCGAACAGGATCCAGGTCCGGCTTGGCTGCTCAGAAGTCGGGTCTGGCGGAGCCTCTCTTTTTTCAGCCGGAGAGATCCTGACCTGCACCTGTCCATGGTCCGAAAACTTGACGGCATTCTCCAGCAAGATGTTCAGCACCTGGGCTAGGCGGCCGGGATCACCGACCAATCGATCGGGAAGGCGGGGATCGACATGAGAGGCAAGGTCGAGCCCCTTGGCTTTTGCCGAGGCGCTCACAGAGGCGAGGGCTTTTTCCAGAATCGCCTCCGGCTGAAGCTCCGACTTCTCCAGAATCAGGCTTCCAGCTTCGACCCTGGCAAAATCGAGGATGCTGTTGATGAGCTTCAGCAGCGCCTGCCCCGATTCGCTGACCGCTTGGGCAAGCCTCTCTTGGCGGGGCGTCAAGGAAGAGGCAAGCAGCAGTTCGGACATGCCGAGCACGCCATTGAGGGGGGTTCTCAGCTCATGACTCATGTTGGCTAAAAATCGCGATTTGGTCCGGTTGGCCTCTTCGGCCTGGAAAGCGGCTTCGGTGGCCGCCTGGGCAACCTCCTTCAGCTCTCTGCTCCGCAGATCGACTTGCTCCTCCAGGCTTTGCTTTTGCTCCTGGACCTCGTCGCGATAGGTGCGCAAGTGATTCAGCATCCTGTTGAACGACTCGGCCAGATGGCCCAGGTCATCCCGGCTGTCGATTCGGATGGAGTGATCAAAGTCGCCTCTGGAGATGCGTTCGGTTGCATTGGCCAAGTCCTTGACGGGCGCCGTGAACCTCCGCACCAGCAGCAGGGAGCCCAGCGTCCCCAGGACGACAATGACCACGGTTTCGATTGCAATCGAATGAATGAATTCGGAACGGTGCCTTTGCAGGTTCTCCAACCCCATTCCCAGGTGCAAATAGCCGGCAAGCTGGTAATCCGTCTGTGCGTGCCTGAGATCTTCATGGTAGGCCCAGACGGGTGCGCGGAATTCGATCAGTTCATGCTGTCCGTCATCGCTGAGCAGTTGCCGGACGGGGAATGCCAGGCCGGCTTTCCTTTCCAGGCGGGGTACCTGAGCCCGCAGAGCCTTTTGAGCCACAATTTCTCCCTGGGCATCGACAAGGCACATGTATGCAATGTCCCTGTCCGGCTCAAACTGATCGACGAATTCCCGGAAGCCCTTCGGATTCTTGAGGAACGGTTCGGTCGATTCGGCAAGGAAGGCAGCCAAAAGGCGTCCCTGATCCATCAGGCGTTGGTGTTCCAGTTGGCTCCATTGGCGCAGGATCAGCAAAGTGATGGCGCTGGAAGAGCTCACCAGCAGGCAGATGACCAGCAGGTTGAATTTGCCTGCCAAACCTATATTGCGAATAGCTTTTCGAAGCATTTTGGCCTACTCAGGGCGTGCACGCCCCGTGAGCGTTTGGTTGTCATGGGCAGCGGCAGTCCGCGGTTGCTCTATCAGAGGCAGCAATTCCCTCCTGCAAACCGGCTTGCTGAGGCGGACGGCTGAAGGAAAGGGAATCTGACGCTCAAAAGGCTGGTCTGAAAAGACCGCCAAAGGGATGTGCGAGTTTTCGATCCAACTCAAATCCTGCCTCGAAGAATCGGTGCACAACAGGTCTTCGGCAACCAACCAGAGCTGGAAGGGTTCCTCGGCAAATGACCGGACCCC
>JANQFM010000949.1 GCA_028277865.1 Acidobacteriota bacterium | reverse complement strand
AGGGATCCCGATCCTGGCAGCCGAGCGGATCCAGACTCCGGAAGCCCGCAAGATGCGGGCGCTCCCGGCCTTCCCGGTCTGAGGCGCTGCCTCGCTAGTCGTAGGCTCCGCCGGGGCGGGCCCGATCGACGGCCCAGAGAAGCGTTTCGATATTCCTTCCACGGGTTAACCGAATGTGTACTGGGAACTTGCTTATAAATATCCCAAATTCTTCAGCTTATCCTCCATTTCGGCCTCTTCCTGGGCCGTGTAGCCGGCTTGCTCGGCGATGCTTTCCAGTTCGATCTCTTGGATTTGGGGAGGATGCGATTGGAAGAATTCAGTCTTGAAGAACTGCGGATGGACACGGCCGTCCATGAAGCTGGGGATCGAATGCCCCATCGAATACAGCAGCATGGGGGCAAAATCGGCGATCCCCATCAGATCGGCCTCGATCCCAGGGGCAAAAGGCTTGCCGCGGGCCAAAAAGATCCCTTGAGGCGAATGGGTTCCGCTTTGCAATTCGACCTTTTTGGCAGGTGTGGCGGAAAACACCCCCGAGTGCAGCCCGGCATCTGCCTTGAATCCTGCCTGGAACTCGACGACAAGGTCGGGTGCTTCGTCGGCGTAGGGACCCCGGTAGACTTCCTCTTTGCTGTAGACCTTGCGCACGACCGGCAGGCCGCTGGAGGGTTCTTTGACCTGAAGGAGGCTGTCGGCGATCTGCTGCGCTGTCTGCTGTGCCCGATGCGGCTGAATCAGCCCTTGCGGCTGGCGCCCTTCGATGTTGAGCATGATCCCGTCCAGCGGGGGATCGGCCATCTGAATCCGCCAGGCGGCAGTCTTCGCCCAGTCGATGGCCGAACCGCCCTGGCTGGCCATGCGAAGCTTCTTGCCCATGGCGGTACCCGATCCCTTGATGCTCTCCTTCAGCTTGTCGTACGCCTGGGGCATCAGTCGATAGAAGAGGTCCCGGCTGCTTCTCAACAACTGGCTGGAGCGGGCCTTGCGGCTCGAGAAGCGGAGCCAGCCTGCGGAAGCCAGCCAGGCATTGGTGTTGAAGCTGACCTCGGGATGAGCGGTCATGCCGTGATCAGAGATCACGAAGAGCAAGTCGTCCTCGCCCGCAGCCCCCATGAAGCGTCCGATGATCCGGTCCACGTTTTCATAAAAGCGAGGAATCGTGTCTTTGAATGGGTGATCCCCGCCTTGCTTGAAGGCCTTCCAGAGGCGGTGCTGCACGATGTCGAGAGCTTCCAAGACGAACATCAGGCAATCGGCATCTTCCTCCTGCCAGACCTGCAGTGCGGCCTGTGCCCGGGCATTTTCCATATCGAGGAGATCCTTTACGGTGCGGGCCTGGACGCGGGGATCTTTCAGGGAAGGCGGATGCAGATGCAGGTCATGCTTGATTCCCAGTTCCTGGTACTTTGCCGGCGGATGGCAGATTCCGCTTACCGATTCCGGCGTCAGAGGAGGGCCGGCAACCATGACCCCGTTGACGTCCCAGGCCGGAAAAGTCATGGGCACGAACAAAGCCGCCACCCGTTTTCCGCTCCGGCTCAAGACGTCAAAGACGGTGCGGCCCGCGTAGCTGGCAGTGGTGACCAGGCCGGTTTCCACCAAGTCGTATCCCTCCAGCCTGCGGAACCAGAAATCGAATACGCCGTGCATGCCGGGATTCTGGCCAGTCATGCAGGTCACCCAGGCGGGGGCCGTCCGGGGAGGGAATGTGGAAAGCATTCTGGAGCGCACGCCGCATCGGCATATCTCAGCCAGGTTGGGGAGTCGGCCCTCCCCAATCAACCCGTCGATGACGTCAAAAGTTGCCGAATCCAGGCCAATGATCAACGATCTCTGATTCATCTTCGGTGACTAGGCCGCTAGGGTCCGGCGGCGGTCAGGGGTTCCGGGTTCCGGGCTCCAGGTCCCAGGTTCCGGATTCCAGAGTTTCGCGCAAAGCCGCAAAGTCGCAAAGAGCGCAAAGGAATAGGGTTGCAGGATTTTTCACAATCGAGGCAAGTTTGGCTTTGAGCCCTCTTGCGCTCCTCGGCGTCGTGCATTACAAGGACGGGTCGTTGTTTGCCGGACGCAGGCCGGAGGGTGGGGAGGGGCGTGCTCCCCCGCTGGATCTGGATTCGATGGCGCCAATGTCCCAGCCTCGCCCCCTGGGACGGGCGTTGCCGAAAAAGTCGGTTTGCTGGGAATCGATCGGCTTGCCGGCGTCGAGGGCGGGTGAGCCGTTGTCGAGGTCGAAGTAGGAGGGCTCAGACGAGGATCCATTGAAGCGAAATGCCGGATCGACGCTCAGGGAATTGCGGTCGAATTGCGCCAAGTCCGAGGCAGTGTACCTGACCGAACCGATCTTGAGGATGCGGACGCCAGGCTCCGGGCGGTAGAAAAGGTTGTTGCTGTGATTGGACAGCGATTGCGGTCCCGCCTGCAGGCAGAAGTTGCCGATATTGGCGACCAAGTTGTTGTGCAAGGCCGAAACGCCGGCCTGCGGAGCGATAAAGATGCCAATGCTCCATCGACCTCGCACATCGTAAATCGTGTTGTTGGTGATCTGAAGATTGGTCCACTGGTCGCCTTCGTTGCTGCCTGCTGCCCGGATGCCGTTGTGGTTGGAATAGGAGGAGCTGCCACCCGTCCCCACGATGATATTGTTGCGCACGATACTATTGCTGCGCCCTCCCTTGTAATCGTTCCAGGTGACCGAAAGGGCTATGCCGCTACGACCGTAATAACGAATGAAATTGCCTTCGATCAAGGCTCCGCTGGCGCTGTGAATACCGTCTCGCCCAGTCCCCGGAGAGGAGCGGTAAATGGTGTTGTTGCGGATGACAACGTTGCTGTTGGCGTCTTTCATGTCGATGCCGTCGCCCTCGCCTCCGCGCGTGGCGACATCGTAGATGACATTGTTTTCGATGGTCACATGCGACTGGGCGCGGAAGTCCAATCCCGAGGAGCCTCCAAAATAGATCCCCTCACCGTAGGTGTTGTGGACGGTGTTGTTGCGGATCGTGATATTTCGGAAGCCTCCGCAGTTGTGCAAGGGGCTGGCAACGCAAGGGCTGGTGGAACGGTTCTGCTTAATGGCAGGCATGTAGTGGATGCCGGGCCCACCTGTTGCGCCGGAGGCATGAGTGGCCTCCACCTGCTCGACAATGATGTCGCTGCCTCCCCAAATCTTCACCGAACTGCCCTCTGTCCCGCCGCTGCCCGCAACCAGCCGGAATCCCCGGATGACGAACTTGCTCTGCGGCACTGCGTCGCCGGTATTGACACGGATGCAGGTATCGCTGCTGATCTGAAATCGGCTGGCGCCGCCATAGGACTTCCAATTGGGTGAGGAATCGTTTGCATTGTACTTGCTTTTTCCGTCCAGGGTCAGCCAATTGCCGGTGTTCTCGCGTGCCACATTGATTTTTTGGGTCGTGGTTTCGTTTCTGTCCGAACCGGCCTCGCGGGCCGAGAAATAGACAATGACGTCGTCATTGCGCAGGGCATTGTTGATCTTCTGCCATTCCGCAGCCTTGAGGCGGGTCCAGGGGCGGGTTGCCGTTCCTTGCGCCGCCCCGTCCCAGTCCGGGTCGACGTAAAAGGCCTCGGCAGCCTGCAAGGGCATGGGCAGGAGAATCGAAAGGATGAAAATCGATGCCCAGCAGGGCCGCAACCGGAAGCTTCTTTCCAAGCCTTGCTTCAAGTTCATGGTTGGCCTCCGTGGCTTTTCTTGTGAGCTGGCGTTTATCCCTATCGGCACTTCCCAGGGTGCCATTAGCTCTCCCCATCATGCCGGAATGGGTGGTGAATCACCTGTGAGTCGGCTCACTTCGCGGGCTTTCCTAGGGCTCGGAATCCCCAGTCCAGGGCCGGGGAAGAAATGACCTTTACTGGATATAGCCAAGGGCACGCAGCTGCTTCATGAGCTCAGGATCGATCTTGCTTTCACGGCCTCGATAATGCCCCGCCGTTCGCTCCAGCCTTTGCAGTTGATCAATCAAGAGCCGGAACATGGGGGCCGTTTGCGGGTGTGAGCTGTC
>JANQFM010000921.1 GCA_028277865.1 Acidobacteriota bacterium | reverse complement strand
CGAAAGGCTGAAGGCTTTCGGGCAACCTGCTGAAGCAGGTGAAAACGCCGTTCCCCTTTTCTGCAACTGGAAGGAAACACCCGCCCTTAAGTTAACGCTTATCGGGCCCGTCCCGGTGGAGCGGTCGTCCCAGCCTAACCCAGGCCGGAAGCGGCTTGCCTGCGAGAACGTTTTTGTGCGTACATCCTGTAGTCGGCTCGCTTCAAGATCTCCTCCAAGCAAGTGATTTCCGAAGGCTTGACGCTTACTGCGCCGATGCTTAACGAGAGCCGGAAGCGGTCGCAATCCCTTTGATTGGACTGGGCAACCTGTTGCCGAAGCCGCTCACAGATCATCTCGTGATCAGCCCACCCGGCCCCGAAGCAACAGGCGGCGAATTCGTCTCCGCCCAGGCGACCGAGGACGTCCGAGCCCCGGAAGACCTGTTGCAGGATTCGGGCTGTCCGTCGGATTGCCTTGTCGCCGCAACTGTGGCCGTGCCGATCGTTGATTCCTTTCAGGTCGTCGAGGTCGATGTAAAAGCAAGACAACGTGGCCTGCTGCCGTTTGGCGAGGAGCAGCATTTTCCGGGCGTCTTCGAGAAATCCTCGCCGGTTCTTGAGGCCGGTCAACTCGTCCCGCCCCGAAAGTTCGCGCAAGGCGTCCTCCAGCTCCCGGTAGCGGGTCATGTCCCGGATGGCCGCCATCACAATGGTCTCGCCTTCAAGTTGAAGGGGACTCAGGCTGACGTCGACCGGCACCTCGGAGCCGTCCTTTCGGTAGGCGTACAGACCCGAAACGCTTCCCATCGAACGGCAAAGGGGGGCTGCCAAGAAGGCAAACCGGAGTTCCCTATGATGACCTGCGAATCGCTGAGGAATGAGCAACTCGACCTGCATGCCCAGCAATTCCGTGCGCTGGTAGCCGAAAATGTGCTCGGCTAGCTTGTTGACGAGCAGGATACGACCATCGGGGTCGATGACCAGCAAAGCATCTGGTGCCGACTCCACCAGCAAGGGAAAGAGTGAATCGGGCAGCTGGCCGGGGGTTCTTCCCGTTCTCCTGTGCCGACTGTAAATGGGGACTGGCCTTGCCTTCTGCATCTCAAAAGTCCTGAACACGGGCAGTTGCGGATGCCCGATGCCCGGACGATGCGCCGGGCAACCCATCCGTCCACCTCTTCGACCGGGACGGGGCGCTCAACATGGGGAAAATCCGGTTTCAAGCGTGGGGAGAGTCTCCAGCCTTCATCGCCTGTGCCGCAGGCAGGAAACCCCCGGAAAGTCCGGGGGCTTCGAGGGAAAGTGCAGTCTTGCATCCATCTACGGTTGAGGGTGTGGATGGTGTTGGCCCCCATTTTGGCGGGCGAGGCGGGACAGGCCAAGGGGGGATTCCCCCCTGACGGCATGGGTAGATCCACCCGCTTTCGCAGTAGATCGATTTTCTGCCGCGCAGACTCCTAGAGGGGAGTTTCCTTAAGGGACTGTGGGGAGCTTCCCTTTAGGAGCTGTGGGGGGTTTCCCTTAGTGGCTGTGGGGAGATTCACCGAAATGCATGTCACACCCGGTTGCTAGCTTCCGCAGCCGGAGGTGATTGATGTTACGGATACGCTTAGTTTTGTTGACAGTTGCAGTGCTCGCACTAGGGGCAGTAGCTGGGAATGTGGCGATTTCTTCAGCTAGCCAACAGTCGGGTTCAGAGATCTCTCCTTTCGAGGAGAGGTGGCCTCCCAGAGGCTGTCCACCCTATTGCTGAAGCTGGCCCCCGAGCTCTCATCTGGCCTACAATGGCCCGTTGAGAAATGGGGCTAGATGTCATCCTGATTGTCACCGGCACCTTTAAGACGGGTGCCTGGATCTTTCTCTTGGTGCAGGGGATACGCCTTTCCCTGATTCGCCGCTATCCCCTCGCCTACCTGTTTTTCGCAGGCAGGCTGGCAGCTTTCTGGCTCAGGGCGGCTTTCGTTTTCAGGCTGGGCCCCGACGATCCTCGGTATTACTGGATCTATTACTGCAGCAATGTTCCATTGGATCTTCTGGCTCTGCTCATCCTGCTGCGAATCTATTACCTGCCCCATCGTCCTGCCCTCAATCGGGACTGGCCCCTGCTGGCGGCAGCGCCGGTCTTCGCCGTCCTTTCCCTAGCGGAGCCCATGTTTTGGGGCTATCGAATTTCCTACGTCCTTTTTTCTTGCCAGACGATCGTGGGGTTTTTGGCCATTTCGCGCTGCGCCTTCAGCAAGGATTTGCGCATCGGCGCCAACCTGGACTGGCTGGCCTACGGAATCACCGTACCGGCCACGCTTCAAACCATCTACCAGACCTTGGCCTACCTGGGAGCGGGCTGGTGGCCCTATGACGTCTTCAGGGTTGTGAGCGAATTGACAACCGCCGTCTCCTGGGGCATAATCGCTTTTGGCATGCGCTCCTACGATCCTCCGCGATTTGCGGGGGGCGTGGGCTTCAGGGATCCCCAAGACGCGATCATCAGGCTGAAAAGATCCACTAGAGCCCTTTGGAAATGGTAATGATAGTCGTATTGATTCCGCTTCTCTTTCTTCCTATTTTGCTGGCTCTTTATCTTTACCGCTTGGCTGGGCTGACCCGGCGGGCAGATCCGACCCTGCAGGTGTCTTTGGACGGCACCTGTGCCGGCGGGATCCTCGATATTCTGGAAAGCTCCAGCCATACCAATATGATGCAGCGCTTGAGTCCTTCCGAAAGGCGCAGTTTTGGCCGCGACTTCATGAGCAGGGTTCTTCCCAGGCTCTTTTGCGAAGCCCGGCAGGTGACGGTCGCCGCCAGGCACCCTCTTGCCCTGGTGCACTTCGGCCTGTTCTGCTTGGCCTATGGCATCGTCTGGTGCAAGGTCCGTCTGTGGGCTGAAGTCGAGGATTTGCGCTATCTGCTGGGCGCAGAGGCCTCGCTGCTGCACACCGCCAGCCTGGTCCCAAAATAAGCCCGGAGCAGATCTCACACGAAGGCGCATAGACGCCCCGCGGGTACCCCACTAGCAGAGAAGAGAAATGGCTTGCAGCTCCTGCTTAGCCCGGGCTAAGCCCAATGCTGCTCATTTCAGGGAGGTGCGAGTGACTGTACGGAGAGATGGCCACCATCGGAGCTTGTCTCCGTGGGGCCGTGTTTAGAGACCAGAACCGGGCCAAAAGCTCAATACGCCACCTCCGAGCTTGTCTCGGTGGGGCGATGTTTCCCACGCAAGGCGCGAGATGACCGGATTGCCGCAAGATTGAGCGGGCTTGCCTGGGCTGGGGGATCTTGCCGGCGATTGGATCCCAGCCATAAAACATCGCTCCACGGAGTCAAGCTCCGTGATGGCGGCAGCGTTTTTGAACCGGGTCTGGTTACTAAACACGGCCCGACCGGGACAAGCCCGCACGTGGCCTCCATATCTTCCAGCA
>JANQFM010000856.1 GCA_028277865.1 Acidobacteriota bacterium | reverse complement strand
TGCCATCGTCGGGACAGCGCTGCCGTTGCGGCATGTCTTGCGCGAGACCGGGAAGCTCGGTGCCAACATGACTGGTGAGATTTCTCGCCGAGTGCTACTCCGCACACGGCCTTCGAGGCTTGGGGACTCGATGCTTGTGTTCCAGGTTGCGGTAAGCGTCCTGCTCTTGATCGGGGCGGCGCTGATGTGGAATTCCTTGAGCCGCCTCTACAGCACTCCGCTCGGATTCGACCCCGCGGGCCTTCTGTACGGTTACCTGCCTCTGCCGCCGGAACGCTATCCGAATCGGGCCGCCCGGCTGAACTTCTTCAGGGAGCTTTTTGACCGCTTGGAGGCTATTGATGGCATAGCTACAGCCGCCACGATCCAAAACCTGCCCCTCTCGCGAGGGCTAATTCAAGGATCAGTCTTGCTCCAAGGAGGCTCCCAGGACAGCCTGACAGTAACCGCTTCGTTGCAGCCTACGAGCGATCACTATCAAGCGGTGATGGAGATTCCCGTCGTCGCTGGAAGGTGGTTCCCTTCTGAGAATCCAATTGAGGGAACCTGTGTTGTCAACCAGGCGTTGGCCAAGAGCTTCGGCGAGGCTCCGCAAGGCTTGGTCGGAAGAAAAGTCAGCCTTGACGGCGGCTCGGCATGGCTAGCTGTTATTGGTGTGCTGGCAGACGTCAAGACAAGTCAAATATACGATGCGGCCGCCCCGGAGCTGTACATCCGAGACAGCGGCTATGTCACAGGCCCTGGCAGCGCCCTGGTCGTCCGAATCGAAGGACCGGCGGAGAGCTATCGCCCCCTCGTTCAAAGCATCGTTGCGAGTCAAGATAAAGAGCTTCAAAGCGTCGTCC
The DNA here is from genome assembly GCA_028277865.1 of Acidobacteriota bacterium. Classification (GTDB taxonomy): domain Bacteria; phylum Acidobacteriota; class UBA6911; order RPQK01; family DATIPO01; genus JANQFM01. The sequence goes on along the minus strand of JANQFM010000856.1, from coordinate 7,961 downwards.
TTGGCACCTTCGACGAGCGCATCGAGAGAATGCTCTCCGAAGAGTTGTTTCTTTCCGCATTGCTCTCCTGGGCTGGGCTGGGCTGCCTGATCCTGACTCTTTTGGGCCTGAACGCAATGGCTTGGCGAGCAGCGATTTCCCAGACAGGCGAGATCGGGATTCGGCGTGCACTCGGCGCAGCAAACCTAAGCATCATAAGCACCTTGGCCTCAAGGCTGGGCCTTCTTTTGCTGATTGGTCTAGCAACTGGAATAGCTGGGGCGCTGATTGCTTCCCGCATTTTGTCCAGCTACCTATTCGAGATTGGCCATACCGATCCGCCCACCTACATTTTGGCGGCGGCTGTCGTCCTTTTGGTTTTCTGTGCAACCGTGGCGCTCCCGCTCTTCAGAACACTCCGAGTCGAGCCCGCCCGAGCTCTCCGCTACGAATGAAAAACTCCAGTCGAGTCTGCGAAAGTTACCTCGCCTACGACCACGGGCACAATTCAGTTACAATCGCCGGATTGGAGCCGTCTCGCTGCAAGCGACCCGCCAGCTAGAAACCCAGCATTTTCAGTGGATTGAGGATGGTGCCGGGGGGCAGAATCGAACTGCCGACACGCGGATTTTCAGTCCGCTGCTCTACCGACTGAGCTACCCCGGCTCGGGGAAGGGCATATTCTACCAAAAATAGCCGCTGCCGCAAGTAGCAAAGGGATTGCCGCACAGGCCCGGAAATGAGAGAGATTTGGCCTCCCGGACCTCTGCGGCTGGACCGATCTTCAGGCAACCTGCCGGAACATGGAACAAGGACGAGAGCCGGAAGGCCGAAGATTTCTTTATCTTCCTATTCTTCCCTGTTCCGTGTTCCTTGTTCCCTGTTCCACCTGCAACAGACACAGCTAGGAGGTCGCCCCAGAGGACTCTTTTTCCAGCAGGACAGCCGCCAGCAAGGGCAAGAGGATTTCGTGGTGGCCGGTGAGGGCGATTCCTTTGCCGCCGGTCGCCACGGGGCGGCGCACCACGTTTTGGGTGGGGCGGTAGTGCTGGATGAAGTCCAGGTTGGCGGTGGTGAAATCCTTCAGGTTGCGGCCTGAATTGCGGACCAGCGAAACAGCCTTGAGGAAGACCTCGGGCAGGATGACCGCCGATCCCATGTGGACGAATACGCCGCCTTGGTCCAATTCCTGCACCTGGCGCGTTAGGATCCTGAAGTCGGTCATCGAACCTTCGCCCAGGGCGCTTGCAGAGGCTTGAGGGTGAAAGTGGATGGTGTCGGTGCCCAAAGCGACGTGGACGGTGCAGGGGATGCCCTGCCGGTAGGCCTGCAGGAAGAGGGATTTGTCGGGATGGCGCAGAGGCGACTCGTCCATCAATCGTCCCGCTGCCTCGCCGATCCCCTGTCCCTGGGCGGCGCCTTGGGCGATGGCGCGGTTGAGGTGTTCCCCTGTTTCGCGGGCCATCCCGAAGCCGCCGCCGGCCAACTGCGGCTCAACATCTTCGGAGGTGTGGCCGCACCAACCGATTTCGAAGTCGTGGATCAGCCCGCTGCCGTTGGTGGCCAGTGCGGTGACAAATCCCTTTTCCATTAGGTCGATCAGGATGGGCGCCAGCCCCACCTTGATGACGTGCCCTCCGAAACCCCAGATGCGGGCACGCTTCTTGCGCCGGGCCTGCAGCAGCCGATCGGCCAGGTCGAGCAGTTCACGGGCGGCCAGAATGCGGGGAAAGGAGCGAATCAGCCCGGCGATGCTGCGTTCGGACAAAGGACGGGCGAAGTCGTCGTGGGAAACCTTGCTGGGCCGTGAGTCGAGCGAATAGTCGTCCAGCCGGGGAACCTTGAACTGCTCAAACTTCGACATCCGCATCTCTCCTTTCTTCTCTCCGCCCTCTGCGTCTTCCCTCAGCGCCCTCTGCGGTTACTTCTTCTTGAGCACTCCCTTCAACGCCTTCCCCGTATGAGAACGCCTCGAACGGGCCACCTTTGCCGGATGCCCGGCCACAACAACCTTACCCCCTTCTTCTCCCCCCTCAGGCCCCAGGTCGATGATCCAGTCGGCGCACTTGACCACTTCCAGGTTGTGTTCGATCACCACCACCGTATTGCCCAGTTCCACCAGGTTGTGCAGGATCTCCAGCAGTTTGCGCACGTCTTCGAAATGCAGGCCGGTGGTGGGCTCGTCCAGGATGTACAGCGTCTTGCCGGTGGAACGCTTGCTCAGTTCGCGGGACAGCTTGACCCGCTGGGCCTCACCGCCTGAAATCGTGGTGGCCGACTGCCCCAAGGTCAGGTAGCCCAGCCCCACGTCGAGCAACGTCCGCAGGCGTACCTGGATTCGGGGAATGTTCTCCAGGACTTGGTATGCTTCTTCCACCGTCATTTCGAGGATGTCCGAGATGGAGTGGCCCTTATAGTGGATGGCCAGCGTTTCCCGGTTGTATCGCTTGCCCTGACAGGACTCGCAGTCCACATAAACGTCAGGCAAGAAGTTCATCTCGATCTTGCGCTTGCCGTCCCCCGAGCAGACATCGCAGCGGCCTCCCTTGACGTTGAAGCTGAAGCGGCCGGGTGCGTAGCCGCGCATGCGCGACTCGGGCAACATGGCGAAAAGCTCCCGGATGGGGGTGAACAAGCCGGTGTAGGTGGCCGGGTTGGAACGGGGGGTGCGCCCGATGGGCGATTGGTCGATTTCGATCACCTTGTCGATGTGCTCCAGCCCCCGGATCTCGCGGTGGGCGCCCGGCTGGGCCGAGGAGCGGTGCAGGCGCTTGGAAAGAGCCCGGAAGAGCACCTCGTCCACCAGTGAAGACTTGCCCGATCCTGAGACGCCCGTGACCGAAATGAAGCAGCCCAGCGGAAAGGCTGCGTTGATGTTCTTGAGGTTGTTGTGACGGGCGCCCCGCACTTCGATCGACTTGCCGTTGCCCGGGCGGGGCACCTCACGGGTTTGAATCGATTGGACGCCCGAGATGTACTGCCCGGTCAACGAATCGGGATTGCCAGAGATCTCCTCCAACCTTCCGGCGGCCACCACCTCGCCGCCTCCGTTGCCTGCTCCGGGGCCCAGATCGACCACATGGTCGGCGAAGCGGATGGTCTCTTCGTCGTGCTCCACGATCAGGATGGTGTTTCCCAAATCGCGCAGGTCGCGCAAGGTGTGCAGCAACCCCTGATTGTCGCGCGGATGCAGGCCTATGGAAGGCTCGTCCAGCACATAGAGGACGCCCCGCAAGCGCGATCCCACTTGGGTGGCCAGGCGGATGCGCTGCCCCTCGCCGCCCGACAAGGTGGCGGCGCGGCGGTCCAGGGTCAGGTAGTTGAGCCCCACGTTGAGCAGGAACTGAAGCCGGTTGCGAATCTCTTCCAAGATTTGCCCGGCCACGATTTGCTGCCGTTCGTCCAGCCCGATCGAAGCCACGGCCGCCAGGCAGCGGTCCAGTGGCATCCTGCAATACTGGCTGATGGAAATGCCGTTGACCCGCACAGAGCGGCTTTCGGGCCGGAGCCTGCTTCCCTGGCAAGCGGGGCAATCGCCCTGCCGCATGAATGCCATCAGGCTGCGCCGACGCTTTTCGCTGCCGGTGGAGTGGATGCGCTCCCGGAACCAGGCATTCAAGCCTTCGAAGTTGGATCGAAAGGTCAGCTTGCCGAATCGGTACTCCACGGCCTTTTCCAAGCCGTCGGCCAGTGCTGCCAGCAATTCAGGAGGGTACTTGCGAAAAGGCGTCTTGGAAGCGACCTTGAAATGCCTGAGCAAGGCCTGCAAGGACTGGCTTGTGTAGTAGTAAAGGTCGTTGGAGTTGAGGGCCAGTTCCAGCTTCCCGGCAGGTGCCTTGGGGTCGACGATCAATCGTTCCAGATCGACTTGCAGGTCGCTTCCCAGGCCGTCGCAGGTTTGGCAGGCGCCGAAGCGGCTGTTGAACGAAAAGCTGCGCGGCTCCAGGACCGGGATGTCGATGCCGCATTGCACGCATGCCAGTATCTCGGAATACTGCGTCTCATCGCCATGGTCGACGGCCACCGTGGCCAAGCCGCCGGCCATGTCGAGGGCATGGCGCACCGAGCTCTCGATGCGGCTCCGCCCCTCAGCGTGCACGATGAGCCGGTCCACCACGATTTCGACCGTGTGGTTGCGGCGCCTGTTCAATTCAGGCGGCTCCTCCAAAAAAACCATCTCGCCGTCCACCCGCGCCCGGATGTAGCCCGCCTTGAGGAAGCGGGCGAAAAGCTTTCGGAACTCGCCCTTGCGCTCCCGAACCACGGGCGCCAGGATCTGGATGCGGGTGGCTTCCGGCAATTCCAGGATCCGTTCTACAATCTGAGCTGCCGATTGGCGCGTCACGGGACGGTCGCAATTGGGGCAATGGGGGGTTCCGATGCTGGAAAAGAGCAGGCGGAAATAATCGTAGATCTCGGTGATGGTCCCCACTGTGGACCGGGCATTGCGGCTGGTGGTCTTCTGTTCGATGGATATGGCCGGCGAGAGCCCTTCGATGGTGTCTACATCGGGCTTATCCATCTGCTCCAGGAACTGTCGGGCATAGCTGGAAAGCGACTCGATGTAGCGCCTTTGCCCTTCGGCGTAGATGGTGTCGAAGGCCAGGCTCGACTTGCCCGAACCACTGAGCCCGGTGATGACGGTGATGGTGTCGCGGGGGATGTCCAGGTCTATATTCCGTAAATTGTGTTCCCGTGCTCCCCGGATGGCGATCTGCTTCATGGGCCAAACGGGTATTGTCTCCAAGTGGCTGCGGCGTGGTCAAGGCAGGGGACTCCGGTGCCCACAAGCGGGATTCATTCCAACCGGCATCAAGGTCCGCTTTCGGCGAGGATACTGATCCAATGACTCCCCGCTACTCGCCGTCAGCAGCCGTGATCTTGGCCAAGAAGCCATTGGTCCCCTTGTACTCGAATTCGTGATCGCTGCTGGCATGTCGGTTGTGGATGGCGCGGTACTGGATCAGGCTGGGGAAGCTGGGTAGATTCTCAATCCGCACGGGTTTTCCGTCCTTCCCCTGCATGACCTCCATCTTGACCTCGGATTCGGCCACCGCAAAGGAGAGCATGGAATCGCTCTGCTCCACGTTGACAGCCGCTGTTTGGGAGGATTCCACTCCCCATCCGGCAATAGAGGGGAAAACCGCCGAGATCAGCTGGCTGGCCGCTTCAGCTTGCTCCGGGCTGGCCTTGTCGTCCACATAGTATCGGACCCACTCTCCCATGCTGAAGGTGGCCACTACGTTGAACCCGTCCAACCGGACGTCCCCGAAGCGCCCTTCCTCGATACGCACCAATCGGGAGCCCCGGCAGTACTCGTGAGTCGAAGGCGAACCGAAAAGGCAGGGGCATGTCACGTTGCAGCTGCAGCTCTCAGCCACCTCTGCCTTGATCATCCACTGCCCTTGATGTTGTGCAACCGGCTCTTCGACCGGCGGCGCCTCGGCAGGCGGGGCAGGCTGCGAGCAGCCCAATGCCGCAATTCCCAGAATAAAAACTGACAGACTCCGCTTTCCTCGCATTCTTACCTCCCTTTTCCGCTCATCATACGGGAGTCCCACACAAAGACGCAAAGACTCGAGGAGAGGCGGAATCAAGAAACAGGAGTCAGGAAGAAACCACGCTCAAGCAGGAAGGCTTTCGGGCTTGTAGTCTTGGCACAAAGCCAGCCGGATCGTCTCTTGGGCGAGCAGGTCCACTGAGTCGAAAACCCGGCAAGGCGGATTCAGCAGGCCTGAGAGCAATCTCAACTCAGTACAGCCGAAAATCATCGCTTCGACGCCCGAATCCGACAGTGCCTTCATCACCTGCTGAATCGTCTGGGCCGGCTGCTGCCGACGGCCGGCCTTGATCGACAAAATGGCTTGGTGCAGAAGTTTGCGCTGTTCCAGGGCAGGCACGACAGGCAAAAGCCCGGCCGGTTCCATCGCCTGCTGGTAAAGCCCGGTCCGCAGGGTTGCGCGAGTTGCCAGCAAGCCGATGGGAGCCAGATGCGATGAAACCTGCTGCTTCACTGCGGCCACCGTCTCCTCGACGATATGGAGGATCGGGATCGTTACCGCAGACTGCATCTGAGGGTGAAAGCAGTGGGCGGTGTTGCATGGGACGGCAATGAAATCAGCGCCCCAATCCTGCAGCTTGCGGACGGCCGCCTGAAGGCGGGGGACGGGAGAGGGCCCTTGATTGATAATGAACTCCGACCGGTCGGGAATCTGGGGTTGGCTGTAAAGGATGACGGGCAGGTGGTCCTGATCGCGGCGGGCGGGGGTCATGCGGATCAAATTGAGGTAAAAGCGGCAGCCCGCTTCAGAGCCCATCCCACCCAGGATTCCAATTGTTTTGAACAATTCAGATCGAAACCTCCGCAGAAGCGCCTTCTACCAGGTGATGTTGGCTTCGCTCCTTATCTGGGGCTTACGTTGCAGCTCCGCAAAAACCGTTTGTCTGCTTCGGTCAATTGCCACTTCCGGGGCGGCAGCCTCTTCTGGCGGACAGGTACGATCTGAGTCTGCGACTTTTGTTTGCCATCCTTACCCATGTTCGACCTCGTCGCTTGCTGGGCGACCCAATTCTGGACTTGGAGCAGTTCTTCTCCATCAAAATCGATCCGGCCCCTTGCACAACCGCAGGTATTGTAAAAGACGTTCTCGGGGTTGAAAAGTTCAACATTGGAGAACAAGTTTCGAACCGGGATGTCAAGTTCCGCAGTGGGGTCCGATTGGGGGTTGCGAATCGGCTCTTCGATCAGCGGCTTTCGACGACCGCCCTGTTGCGGCCTTCGGACTTGGCCCGGTAAAGCGCTTGATCAGCCCGCCGCAGCCAGCTTTCGGCCGAGTCGCCCGGCATCAAGTCAGCCACACCGATAGAAACGGTCAGAGGGATGCGATTCCCCTCATGCTCGATCTGCATTTCGCCAACCGCCCGCACCAGATTCTGTGCCAACTTCCCGCAAACCCCGACGCCGGCATCGCTCACGATAACTGCAAACTCTTCGCCCCCGTAGCGGGCTACAAAGTCGCTCTTGCGCGGGAAGGCTCGAACGCAGCAGTCGGCCAGCCGACGGAGTACGGCATCTCCAGCCTGATGCCCGAATTCGTCGTTGACGTTCTTGAAATGATCGGCATCCAGCATGATCAACGAGGCGGGCTGGCCTGAAAAGAGGCACAGGTCGGCGGTTCGCTTGAGGTGTTCGTCGAATGCGCTCCGGTTATAGAGCCGGGTGAGCGGATCGGAGGACATCTTCTGCCGCGCTTCGACCAATTCACAGCGCATCTGACGCAGCTTTTGGCCCAGCTCCAACATCTGGCTGCGCTGTCTTTTCTGCCTCAGCTCGATGGCCTCTCCGATGGTTTGGACAGCCTCTACGACCTCTTTCTTGAGCTCTTCGATAGAGTCGCGCTGAACGGCTTGCTTAAGGCGTGAAAGGCGTTCGGTCACTTGACCGTCGGACTGCTTGTCCTCTGAGACGGTTTGGCTGATCCCCTGGATGAAGTCCCAGATCATGTTGCGCAGGTCGCGCATGCTGTTGTGGACGTAGACCTGCTCGCGCCGACGGTGGCGCCCTACGAACACCTGCACTCCATCCCAGTCGGGATCAGCGCTGCCCCTCCTTCCCGGCGCAGGGTCGCCGCTGAGAAAATGCCTCACCCAGGCCTCGCACTGCCGGCGGACGGCTTTCGAGTCCACCTGCTCGATGTCGAAGGCATGGCGGCCGTAGGCCTCCAAGAATGAAGCCACCGTGCGAGTGGCCTCGTCGACGTCTTCCCCCGACTCATCACGTTCGGCCTCCTTGCCGTGTTTCGGCCAATCTCGGAAGATGATGTTGGGGCCTCTCCGTTCTCTGAACATGCCGCGCTCCTCGTTTTCCGCTCTGCAACCGGACAGGTGCGGAGACTGACTACTCAATCGGCTGGTTGGCTTTGAGGGTTTAACCCGGATTTCTCACGGGTCAATCGGGGCAGAAAAAGGAGTCAGGGATCAGG
>JANQFM010000830.1 GCA_028277865.1 Acidobacteriota bacterium | reverse complement strand
TCCGTGGGGCACACTGAACCAGCGAAGTTTCTTTACGAATTCAAGACTCGGCCCCGCCCTACGGTGCTGTCTTTGACTCGATGCCTGCTCAGTGATTACTCTAAATGCCTCGAAGCGCTGCGGCTTCAGCCCCTGGTGTTTCCAACCGAAGCGAAGGGGGAACGTCCGAACGGAAAAGTGTTGCAAAAGCCTACCCAGTCAACCGAGTCCCCGCGCTCCCGGCAGGGAATTGAAAAAATGTCGGTTGGCCAGCTCCGGGAGTTGGTTGGGCAGCTTCAGGTCCGCCGATCCGAATTGGAGCTCCAAATCGAAACCCTTCAAGGGCAGGCCGATCGGCTCGTTCGGTTCCGGCAGCTCTATCAGCAGGCACCCATCGGCACCCTTTACTTAAGCCGCCAAGGGATTATTCTGGATGCCAATTCCGCAGCCGCCGAACTGCTGGGAACCGATCTCGAGGAACTGCCCGGCAGCCAATTCTCCAGCTGGGTGGCGGAATCCAGCCAAGAGGATTTCGCAAACCATGCTCGGCAGGTCTTTGCCGACCGCGACCGTCACACCTGCGAGATTCAGCTGCAAAGGCCGGACGGATCGCTGAGGGAGGTTCACCTCGAGTGCCGGACCGTGGACGGTCCTCGGGGACGGGGTGCCCAGTGCCAAGCCGCCATGATCGACATCACCGAACGCAAGCTCGCCCAGGAGACCATCGAACGGGAGCCCAGCCGGACCGAAGCGATCTACTTGGATGTGGCCGAAGTAATCATCTTGGTGATCGGAAAAGACGAGCGGATCCTGCGCATCAATCGCAAAGGATGCCGCATATTGGGCTACCGGAAAAGCGAGCTCCTGGGGCAAAACTGGTTCGATTTGGCCCTGCCTGAAGACAGCCGCGAAGAGGTCCGTCAGGCCTTTCACCGGATTGTGGAGGGACCACTGGATGGAAAGCTGGCCTACCGGGAGGACTACGTCGTGACCAAGTCGGGCGAAAAGCGTCTCATCGGCTGGAACAACACGGTCTTGACAGATGAGTCCGGGGCAGTCACTGCGTCGCTCAGCTCAGGCGAAGACATCACCGAAAAGCGTCAGGCTGAAGAGGCGCTGGCGCGCAGTCAGCGCCTCAACCAGGCCATCCTCGACACCTGTATCGAAGGCATCATCACCATTGATCAAATCGGTCATATCGAATCCTTCAACCCGGCAGCGGAACGCATATTCGGCTACAAGAGCAAGGAAGTTCTGGGCAAAAAAGTGGGTATCTTGATGACCGACGATGAACGGCACAAGCATGATGATTACATCCGACACTACCTGGATTCGGGCTCGCCACGAATCATCGGCCAAGGGCGCGAAGTAAAGGGAAGGCGCAAGGACGGCACTGAATTCCCGATGCACTTGGGGGTTGGAGAGGCCTTCTTCGAACAAAACCCTGTCTTTGTCGGAACCGTCCGCGAACTCACCGATGTCAAGAAAATGCAGAATGAACTGGAGCAAAGCCGGGTCTTTGCCGCTTTGGGCGAGATGTCGGCCTCGATCGCCCATGAGATCAAGAATCCCCTGGCTGCAGTAAGCGGCGTGGTCCAAGTGCTGCAGGACAGCATCGACAAGTCCGATCCGCGCTGGGAGATCCTGGTCGAATTGGCAGGGCGCATCGAGCAAATGGACAACACGGTCAAACGCCTGCTTCAGTTTGCCCGGCCCTGGAGGCTGAATCGCCAGGTCTTCAACCTGCAGGAGATCGTCGAGGAGGTCATTCAATCGGCCCTCAAGATGGGTCGCTTCGACAAAATCCGCTTCGTCACCGGCAAGGCTAGGGAGGTTCGCGTTTCCGTTGATTTGGTGCTCTTCCAGGATGTCCTCTGGAACCTGCTCTATAACGCTGAGGAGGCGATGCCTGGGGGAGGCCGGGTGGACGTAGCCATCAAGAGCAAATCCGGCATCGCCACCCTGAACATCAGGGACAGCGGCCCGGGAATCGATACGGACCTGCTGCAAAAGGTCTTTCGACCGCTATTCACCACCAAGAGCCGGGGAACCGGCCTGGGGCTGGCCCACTGCAAGAAAATAATGGAAGCCCACGGAGGCACCATCCAGATTGCCAATCGTCCGGGCGGAGGCACCCAAGTCACCCTGCAAATGCCTCGCTCCGCTTCGGTGGAAGACTAGTCCCAAAATAAGCGAACAAGGTTTTCTCATATTATGTGCCGCGGCACATAATATGAGTTATGTGGCGCTCCCGCTTATGTGGCGCCCAGGTTCCAGGCGCCGGTGGGGCCGTGCTTTTGGTCCAATGAACGCCACATAATGCCAGTCATG
>JANQFM010000737.1 GCA_028277865.1 Acidobacteriota bacterium | reverse complement strand
ATGGCTAGGCCGCGAGCCAGCAACCTCATCGCACTCTCTGCGCATCCCCTCCCCTCCTTCGGGGCGGAATGCCGCCCCGAAGGAGGGGAGGGGATGCGCTATTCTTTGGTTCCACCGATTCTAGCTTTCCAGTCGTGGGCTCCGCCGGGGCGGGCCCGGCGGCGGCCCAGAGAAGCTACTCGATTCGATTCCTCCCACGGGTTAACCGAATGCTTACGTTTGCACGTTTGCAGTTGCCTCGTGTTTTCCACAAGGCTTTTCTTTTCTGCACTTTGCGGTTTTGCGTCTTTGCGTGAAATCCGTTCTGGGTTCTGGATCCGCTTATTCCGGGCTTAGGCTGCCAACTGATCCCCTCAGCGGATCGAGATTGCCGGCGGCCCTTCCAATTTCAGCCGGATGCTGATGGTCAGGTTTTTGGGATGGGTGGGGACGATGTTGACATTGGCCCGGAATCCGGCCTTCACGATTTCCGCCCGGTAGCTGCCGGGAGGCACGCTGATGGACGAGTAGGCGACCGGTCCCCGGAAATCGATTCTCGAGGAGGTGTAGGTCCGTCCCCCGCCGGAGAAAGTGAAGGAAAGGTTGGCCAGCCGATAAATGTCGATGTCGTAGTCGGCGTCCTTGGAAATCCGGATGGTGATGTTGCGCGGTTCGCGCTCCTGCTGCTCCCGCTGCTTGCGGTCGGTGTAGCGCATTTCAATCTTGGCAAGCCGGTCCTGAAGGTGCGAGTCGAACCACTTCTGATAGGTGGAATCCTTGACTTCGGCGATGACCTGGTTGACCAGCCGCAGCAGCTCAGCGTCCCCTTTGGGCACGGCTACTGCAACCGGCACGGAGGCGATCACTCCCGGCACCAGTTCCAATACGGAGGCGCCGGTCACGGTATCCAGGGAAAAGGCCGCCATGACCCGATCATCGATCACTGCGTCCAGTTCCTTGCGCCGCAAGGCCAGCACTGCCGAGTCGAGGTTGTCGTGGGGTACGATGGTGGCGCCCGGAAATTTCTCCTCAACCACGTCCTGGACAACAGAGCCGTCGCGGATGCCGATTCGAAAGGTGGACAGGATCTGAGGGTTGGGAGAATCGAGCGGCTTATTGGAGGGATTGGTGATGAGGCCGATCTGCAGTTCGTAATAAGGATCGGAAAAGTCGACCAGCTGGCGCCTTTCCTCTGTCACTGCGATCGCGCTGACTGCAAAGAGCGCCTCATTGTTGGCCACCGCCGAGATGATGTTTGAATAGGTTCGGGCACCGAAGACGAGGCGAATCTCCGAACCTGTCTTCCCCACAATCCTCTTGGCGATTTCAGCGTCAGGACCGGTCGATTCTGCCTGTGACTGGTAGAAGAAAGGGCCCGCAAAGGGCACCACGGCGACCACTGCCGTTTTTTCCCTGCGGGCTTGCTCCAGGGGAGTCTCAGACTCCGAGCAGCCGAGAATGTGCAGCAATAGGGCGGATAAGGTCAGGCTGGCAGCTGTTCGTCTTGTCATCTTGCACCTCGCTCAGACTTCAGCGTGGGAGTGGGATCATTCCTGATCTTGCAGAATCGCCTGGATCTCCTTTTCGGCCTCAGCCAAGCGCAGCTCTGCGTTGGCGCCGTTGAGTACGTCGTGAGCTGCCTTCCAATAGGCTTGGGATACGCTTTCGTAGCGAAGCCCCAACTCCGTCGAGGGACGCACTGCCGCCTCGGCAAGGATCTGATCGATCGAAAGCAAGAAGGGCATCGAAGACAATACTTCGGAATCCTTATAAAGCGCGGGCCTGGTGGGGGCAAAGCTGCCGTCGATGGCCCGCCTGCGCTGTTCCCTTTCATCGGTCAGGAAACGGACCAGTTGAACCGCCTGCTTGGGATAGCTGGAAAAGCGCGAAACGAACAGCTGCCAGCCTCCCAGGGCGGCGGCGCTGCTGTAGCCTCCGCTGGGCATGGTCACCACGCCGACCTTGTCCTGGAGAAAAGGATCCTGCTTGGCCACGGAGTAGGGAGAGGTCCAGTTGCGCATGAAGGCTGCCTTGCCCTGCCGCCAGATCGCGTGCGCATCGTCCTCATCGAACTGGACGATGTCGGGCGGCGAAATCTTGGCCACCCAGGAGGAGGCGCGATAGAGTCCTGCCGCAGTGCCGGGGTTGTTGAGGCTGGGCTTTCCCTCATCATCCAGGATGTTCCCGCCGCCGTGGGAAAGCTGCCATTCCAGTGCATTGCAGGTCAGGCCCTCGTAGGGGCGCCCCTGCCACACGTATCCCCAAAAATCGACGTCCCCTTCTTGGCGCTCCCCGTCCTGGATGGCTTGAGCCATTTCTTCCAGTTCGGCCCAGGTCTGGGGAGCCTCTGCGAAACCGTATTTTTTGAGCAGATCCCTGCGGTAGTAGAGTACCGGCAGATCGATGAACCAGGGAACGGCCACCAGCTTTCCGTCCACTGTGTTGTTGGCGATCAGTTTGGGGAAATGCTGCTCGATCTCAGAGTCCCTCAAATGGTCGTTCAGATCCAGGGCGTATTCCGCCATGAGGGCAGGCCAAACCACGTCCATCTGCAAAATGTCGACGGATCCCGGATTGTTTTCGAAAATGGAGCGGTAGACTGCCAGGCGTTCAGTGGAGTTGGCGGGGGTCGGACGGACATTGACCGAAATGTCGGGATGCCTTTTGCGAAACCGCTCCACCCCCTGAAGGGTCAGTTCCAATTCCTGGCCCTGCGAACTGCCGGCGATGGTCAGGACCACCGGCCCTGATGAGCAAGCCGTGCCGACGAGCGGCAGAATCAAGGCAATCAATGCCAAAGCTCGCCATGCCATGATGCCCCTCCCCGTAAAGGCCGAGAGCCGCCAAGCAGGCGACCCTGCTTCCCTTGTCAAGAGTTTGGTGTTGTGAAAGAGCGTTGCCTTTAGACTACCGAAGAACGTCTGCTGCGCGCAAGAGAGAAAAGGCGGAATTCATTTGCCAGTTGTCAGCAAGGCGGTACGTTCTTTGGACCTTGGACCTTGGGCCTTGGGCCTATAATGTTCTGCCGTGAGGGACTACTACACCAATTATCCGCGCAGCATTCTGTGGCTGATCCGAGGAGGGAGATTCTTGCTCGGAGGGGCGGAAGCCAACGCTGCTCCTGCTTTTGAAACCGAGGTGGAGTCGTTTTACCTGGGCAAGTTTCCGGTCGCCAATGAGCAGTTCGAGGCCTTCGACCCCGCCTTCCAGCGTTCGCCCGATTCCCCCGCCGACCGCGATCCGGCAATCGGCCTCAGTTACGAACGGGCTTCGGCCTACTGCCGTTGGTACGCTGAGATCGCCCGCAAGAAGATTCGCCTGCCCAGCGAGGTGGAGTGGGAATTCGCTTGTCGGGCGGGTTCTGACTCCCAGTACTTTTTTGAGGATTCCGAGGAGGCCGGCAGATATATCTGGGACCAGCGCAACAGCCGTCAGAAAGTACAGCCTTTGGAGGCCAAACAGCCCAATTCGTTCGGCCTTTACGGAATGCTGGGAAGCGTCTGGGAATGGACTTCATCCTCCTTTCTTCCCTGCCCCCTGCGGGGCGCCGAAGAACCTGACGGGCAGGCGGCTTTGAAAGTGTTGCGAGGAGGATCCTGGCGGATGGACCGGGACGACATCAGCTGTTCGCTGCGCCGTGGCGAATTGCCGGACGCACCGATCGAGGACGCCGGATTCCGAATCGCCCGCAGCTTCAGATGATCCGGAGCCGGCCGACTGAAGCTGCGTTTCAGCACGCAGAGGGCCAAATCTCCAGTTTGAGGGGCACCGCTGGCTACGTCCGTTCCCTTCCATGAGAGCATTGGGGATATCCTTCCCTTGGGCCGGGGCGCCCGGTGCATGAAACCTGATTCCCCGAACATAGGAGAGTGTCAGATGAAAATCCGGCAAGCAGTATGGCAAGCCCTCGAGGGAGGCAAACGGCCGTTTTTGGATTTGATGATCGTATCCCTCATTCTGCTCAATGTGGTTGCTCTGGTGGCCGGTTCGACGAGGTCCGTCCACGAGCGGTATGGGGGATTCCTGGATCTCTTCGAGATTTTCTCCATTGCGGTCTTCAGCCTGGAGTACCTGGCCCGCATCTGGGCCTGCATTGCTGATCCTCGCTACCATCGTTCAGTTCTGGGACGGCTGAAGTTCGCCGTGACGCCGATGGCCTTGCTGGATCTGGCCGCCGTCCTGCCCTTCTTTTTGGCTTTTGTGGTGGATCTGCGCTTCTTGCGCACATTGCGCCTGCTGCGGGCTGTACGCGTCGCCAAGCTGACCCGCTACTTCCATTCGCTCAAGCTCTTCAGGGAGGTCTTGGTTTCCAGGAAGGAGGAACTGGTTTTAACCACCTCGGTCATGCTCTTGCTGCTGGTGATGGCTTCCTGCCTGATCTTCGAGATCGAGGGGGAGGCACAGCCCAATCAGTTCCCCGACATCCCTTCTGCGATGTGGTGGAGCGTGGCCACCATGACCACAGTCGGCTATGGGGATGTCTACCCGATCACGGCTGCCGGCAAGTTCTTCGGGTCGTTTGTGGCTTTGTTGGGGATCGGGTTTTTCGCCTTGCCCGCCGGCATTCTCGGTTCCGGTTTTGTGGACGCCATCAAAGGCCATAAGGCGGCCCTTGAAAGGTGTCCGCATTGCGGGGGGCTTCTCGGTGAGGAGGGGAGCGGAGTTTCGCGCCAAGGCACAAAGGGCGCAAAGGATCAGGAATAGGCCTTGGCGGTCTTTGCGTCTTGGCGCGAAATCCCCACTTACTCCCCACGCAGCGCGTCCACCGGGTCGATGGCGGAAGCCCGGAAGCGGGCCGGCAAGGCGCTGGCGGCCAGGGCCAGCAGCAGGAGCAGGGCCGAGACGCCCGTATAGGTGAAGGGGTCGCGGGCGCTGACGCCGATGAGCAGGCCGCCGAACATCCCCGTCACGGCTACGGCCGCAACGCAGCCCAGTACGATTCCTGCTGCAGCCAGCCCAAGGCCTTTTCTGGAGATCAGCCGCACGATGCTGCCCGTAGTGGCGCCCAAGGCCACCCTGAGGCCGATTTCGTGGGTGCGTTGGGTGACCGAGTAGGAAATCACTCCGTACAGCCCGGTGGCCGCCAAGACAAGTCCGATGAGGGCAAAGGCGCCTGTGAGCGCCGATGGCAGCCCAAACAGGATGGCCGCCTTGCCGTCCTCAACGTGGGTGCGCAGGCTGCGCACCTCGAAGACCGGCATGTCGGGATCCAGGGCGGCAATTTCCCGGCGGATGGAAGGCAGCAGGGCGGCCGGGTCGGCAGCGGAATTGACGAAGAGGATCCGGGTGCTGCGGTAACGCTGAGTCTCCGGGACGTAGAAGTGAGAGTTGTAGGACTCGCCGGGTACGGAATAATAGCCGTTTTGAGCCACTCCCACCACCTCCATGAATGGGCCCTCAGGGTTGTCCAGGCTGAAGCGCTGCCCGATGGCTTCTTGGCCGGGCCACAATTGCTCGGCCATGAATTGATTGATCACCGCCACAAGGCGGCTGTCGCGCCGATCCTGCTCGGTGATGGGACGCCCCTGCAACAAGTCGACCCCCATGGTTGTAAAATAGCCGGAGCTGACGATGTTGTAACCCATCAAAAAGCTTTCTTCCTCTTTGGCTGAACTGTCGGATCGGCCCTCCGGATAGACTCGTCCACCGACACCGTTGAATCCCATGGGGACGCTGAATGCCGTGGCTGCTCCCCTGACTGCGGACAGGGCACGCACGCGTTCCAGCAGGTCGCGGAAAAAGATGCTCCCCTTCTCCTCCTCGTAGTTACGAAGCCTGGCATCCATCGAAAGCATGAAGCGTCCTTCCATCTCAAAGCCGGGGTCGATCTGGCGAATGTTGAACATGCTTTGCATGAAGAGCCCGGTGCAGATGAGAAGGACCAGCGACACTGCCATCTGGGCCGTCACCAGGGCACTGCGCAAAGGCTGACGCGACAGGCTGGAGGTTCCCCTGAGGCCTTCCTTGAGGGTGTCGGAAAGGTTGGTGCGCGAGACGCTCAGCCCGGGTGCCAGCCCCGAGAGCACTCCCACCGCCAGCGAAATGGCCACTGCATAGGCGAACACCTCATAGTTGATCGAGAAGTCGAAGTAAAGAGGCATGTCGGTGGCCACCTTGATCGAACTCAGCATGCCGGTGGCCCAGTGAGCGATGCCCAGCCCGAATGCGCCTCCCAGCAGGGCCAGCACCACGCTTTCGGTGAGCAATTGGCGCAAAATGCGCAGGCGTCCGGCGCCCAAGGCGGCGCGTACCGCCACCTCCTTGCTGCGTCCCGCCGCCCGGGCCAGCAATAGGTTGGTCACGTTGGCGCAAGCGATGAGCAGCACCAAGCCCACCATGGACATGAAGATGGTGGAGACGATCGGCATGTAGTCGGCAGCCGTGGGTTCCAGGCGGGTCAGCGGCTCGGGAAGGACGAAGGCCCGAAGGTCTTTGTTGGATTCAGGGTATTCTTGCTGCAAGTTGGCCGAAACTGCTGAGACCGCCGAGTCGGCCTCCTCCAAGCTGACGCCCTTTTGCAGGCGTCCGACCGTTCGCCAGCTCCAGTTGCTGCGGTCCTCCAGACTGTCACGGAAGCCGGGCCGGACCTGCTCCCAAAGGCTGAACGGGGCGTAGACATGAGTGGCCACGAATCCGATGGTGCCCGGGAAGGATTCCGGGGTCACCGCCGCCACCGTGACCGGCACATCGTTCAGCTTCAGGGTCCGGCCGACGATGGCAGGGTCGCTGCCGAAGCGCGATCGCCAGTAGCCGTGGCTGAGCACCACGGAGGGATGCCCGCCCAGATCGCCGTCCGCCGCCGTGTAGGCGCGTCCGATTTGAGGCTGCAACCCAAGCACGGAAAAGTAGTTGCCGGTCGTCACGGTGACCATGACCCGTTCGGGGACGCCTTGAACCGTGACCTGCGCATCCCTGGGCGCAAAGGCGGTCACGCCCTCAAAGACCGAATCCAGGCTGCTGAAGTCGCGGTAGTCCGGAAAAGAGATGGGAAGGTAGTTGTCGGCAAGGCGGCTGCGCTCCACGATGGAGGTCAGCCGGTCGGCGTCGGGCACCGGCAGCAAGCGGTACATGAGCCCATGGACCACACTGAATATGGCCGTATTGGCCCCGATGCCCAGAGCCAGCGTGAGCACCGCCGCCACCATGAATCCGGGCCGCTTGGCGAGGGTCCGAAAGCCGAATCGGATGTCTTGCAGGAATGCGCGCATGGGGGATCCTCCTCTAGCCCGGATTTCTCACGGGTTGCCGTCGCGAGGGGCCGCAAGCGCCGTCCTGGCAAGGCGTCGCGACCGAGGCCCGCGCAGTCGT
>JANQFM010000695.1 GCA_028277865.1 Acidobacteriota bacterium | reverse complement strand
GAATAGATGGTGTCCATGGCGTTGCGGTACAGGCAGATGTAGCGGGCTTGAGGAAGAACCTGGTTGAGGAGATCGAGGCGGTAGACGTTGCTGGTCGATTTTTCGCACCAAGCCGACTTGCCCTTGGCGCGGGCATAAGAGTCCATCAGCCCCTGCACCAATTGGCGGATCTGCTCCACCACCCAGCGCTCTCTCTCCCCCTCAGAGCCACGGCTGCGCAACTTGGAAACGGCGTCCAAGGTGATTTGCAGGGAACGGCACAGGGGTCCCAGGTCCAGTTCGCCGGGGCAGCAGACCTGCGGATGGGTATCCATCACATAGCGCAGCAGGGTCGACCCGGATCGGTCGCAGGAAACCAGGAAAATCTGCTCAGCCGGTTGATCCATGGCAGCTGGTCCCTTGCACAGCCTCTTACCAAGAAGGCTGAAGCGCTGGATAGCCCAGGCTCCTCATGAGGCGGTTGATTTTCATCAGCAAGTCGGCGGGAATCGATTTCAGCAGGCTCGGGCCTCCTTCCGCCTGCTCTTCCCGGCTCGGCTGGAATTGGCTTGCCGGCAGCTCGGCAGCCGGGTCCAATCCCAGAAAGGCAGTGATGGAACTCAAGGTTGCCGGCGGATCTGCCAGCAGCGACTCGTACTGCACTGCCAGGCACTGGGCGGAGTGCCGTCGTTGGAAGACGAAGACTTGACCCGTCCTCTCCAACCACATTCGGGCCATCGAATGGACCTCATCTGCCTGCAGAGGTGTTTCAGCCCTGCGACGGCTGGCTTGAAGCAGCCCCGCGACCGTATCCAGGCAATTTCGGTACAGGCAGATGCAGCGTGAGCGGGGAAAGACCGCCTGCAACAGATCCCGATGCGGCAGGTTGTTGCATGCACTGTCGCACCATAATTCAGCCTCCTGAGATCCACCATGAGGCTGCATTATTCGGCCAATGACCGCCCGTATTTCATCAATGACGATCAGCCTCTCCTCACTCGCCGTACGGGTGCCCGAGACTTTGCCCAAAGTCGACTCCAGGGCGATTTCCAGCGAACGGCAAAGGGGCCCCAAATCCAGTCCGGGAGGGCAGGCGATGGCGGGGTGGCTGTCGAGCAAAGAGCGCAGGAGAGAATCCCCGCTGGACTGGCAGGAAAAGACGAACACGGGCTCTTGGCCGCTATCGGCTTGATGCAGACTCTTCGCCATGCGTGTAACTCAAGCTTGGGCTTGCGCCGCCCGTCATCATACACGAATGGCGTCTGAGTGTCACCAAGATGCTTGGCTGATTTGGAGGATACAGGCTTGATATACAATATTAAATATATTTTAATGCTTAAAAGCAAAACTCATCAGAAAAATGTTTTTCATCAATAAATTTGCTGCTTTATCACCTTGGAACTTCGTGTTATAAAAGCAGTTGAAAGGTTGGCTCTGACAATTCTTGTGCAAGGAGGATTGGCGAGGCCAGGCATTGAAAATGAAAGGAATTTCAGGCTGACGCGGTCGGGGCGTACCTTGAAAAACTGGCAGGAGAGCAAAAGTCGATGAAAGAGGCAAGACAAAAGCATTTTGACTACATCATTGTCGGTGCTGGGCCGGCCGGACTGCAAATGGGATATTTCCTCGAGAGGAGCAATCGGTCCTATGTGATCTTGGAGGCGTCGGACGTGGCGGGCGCTTTTTTCCGGCACTATCCCCGGCACCGGACCTTGCTTTCCATCAACAAGCGTTTCAACTATTTCCCGGAGGCGGAGTTCAACCTGCGCCACGACTGGAACTCCCTGATCAGCGACGATGAATCCCTGCTTTTCGGGAAGTATTCCGAGGAGCTGTATCCATCGGCCGACGATCTGCTTCGTTACCTGCAGGACTATGCCCGCAAGTTGGAGCTGAAGATCCGCTTCAATACGCGGGTGGACGCGGTGTCGCGTCAAAACGGCGGCTTCGCCTTGCGCAGCCAATCGGGCGAGCAATTCAGCTGCAGCCGTCTCTTGCTGGCCATTGGCGCCGTGGAGCCGAACGTCCCCAACGAAATCGAGGGCATCGAGCACGCTTGCGGCTATCACGACTGCAGCATCGACCCTGCCGATTACCGCAACAAGCGGGTGGCGGTGATCGGAGCCGGCAATTCTGCCTTCGAGGTGGCCAACCACTTGGCCGGCCAGGCCGGCCTCATCCACGTCCTGGTGCGCCGTCCCGTCAGGCACGCTTGGCAGACTCATTTCGTCGGCGACCTTCGGGCCATCAACAACACGATCATCGACATGTATCAGCTCAAGTCGCTGCACGCCACGGTTGGCTTCATCGTGCAGAAGATCATCCGGAATCCGGACGGCACCCTCAAGCTGGTCATCAGCGAAGACT
Organism: Acidobacteriota bacterium; assembly: GCA_028277865.1. Lineage (GTDB taxonomy): Bacteria > Acidobacteriota > UBA6911 > RPQK01 > DATIPO01 > JANQFM01. Next base: position 37 of record JANQFM010000695.1, on the reverse strand, counting down.
TGCCGCACTGGAAAGTCCCCGGTTCGACGGTCACCGC
>JANQFM010000679.1 GCA_028277865.1 Acidobacteriota bacterium | reverse complement strand
AAAGCGCTACCCGAAGTCCTACCCCGGCGAGTACGGCTATGAGGCCTCGCTGACGCCACTGCATCAGGAAATGACCCGCAGGGCGCGTCCCACCCTCATGGTCTTACTGGCTGCGGTCGGATGCGTTCTCCTCATCGTGTGCGCCAACCTGGCCAATCTCAACCTGGCCCGAATGGTCTACCGAGAATCCGAAATGGTGATCCGGTCGACGCTGGGAGCGGGGCGCCGACACCTGGCTGCCCAGGTGCTGGTCGAAAGCCTTTTGGTGGCTGTGGCGGGCGGCTTGCTGGGGCTGCTGCTGGCCGGAGCCGGCCTGAGCCTGCTGGTTGAATTCACGGCCCGATTCACTACTCGCGCCGTCGAGATCAATATCGACTCCACCGTGCTGCTTTTTACCCTGGCAGCCTCGATGGCTTCAGCGGTTGCTTTCGGATTGCTGCCGGCTTGGACGTTCGTCGGCAATCCGGCCGAGCGCCTGCGTGACAATGGGGGGTTCGTCGCCGGCCTGCCTCGCAAGCAACGCCTTCGCGGCCTGCTGATCGTGGCCCAGGTGGCCGTTTCCCTGATGCTGCTGATCGGGGCGGGGCTCATGGTACGCAGCTTTGTGCAGCTGATGCGGGTCGATCCGGGATTCAACCCCCAACGTGTCCTGACCATGATGCTCGACCTCAACTGGACCCGTTACAATCATGCCCTCAGCTACCTGAAGGTCTATGAGCCTTTGCTGGAGAAGGTCAAAGCCGATCCCCAAGTTGTCTCGGCAGCCCTGGCAGGACGCATCCCGTTGGGCATGGGCGGCCCCTTCTTCGATGAATTCCGCATAGAAGGACGACCTGTCGCCGAAGGCAGGGCGGGTCTGCTGGCCGGGATTCAATCGGCCAGCCCGGCCTATTTCGAAACCATCGGAGTCCCGATCCTGCAAGGCCGCACTTTTGGCAAAGAGGATGTACGGGGCTCCCCGGCCGTGGTGATCGTCAGCCAGTCGCTGGCCCGTCACCATTGGGGAGAGAAGAGCCCTGTCGGGGAAAGGATTTCAGGGAACGGGGGGAAGTCTTGGGCCACCATTGTGGGGGTAGTGGGCGATGTGCGAAACTACGGCTTGGGCAGTGATGCCGTCGACGAAATCTATCTTCCGCTGCTTCAGCAGCCTCCCAGGATTGTTCGGCTCTTGATCCGGACCCCGGGTGACCCTTTGCAGGCCGTCCAATTGGTCCAAACCGCCATCGCCGAAATCGATCCCCAGCAGCCCCTGGACCAGATCCTGACCCTGGAGCAAGTTCGACGCGACTCACTGGCTTCTCCCCGCTTGACGGCCCTGTTGCTGGGCTTTTTCGCCGCTTTGGCCCTGGCCGTCACCCTGGCGGGGATCACCGGAGTGATCGCCTTCGCGGTCAGCCAACGAACCCGGGAGATCGGGATCCGCATGGCCATGGGCGCGGCTCGCAGCAATGTGCTGGCAATGATCCTCCGACAGGGGCTCGCGCTGGTGGCCGTCGGCTTGATGATCGGGGTGGTTGGCGCCGCGGGGATGTCGCAGCTGATGTCCGAACTGCTTTTCGGCGTCCAACCCACCGATCCCTTGACCTACCTGGCCGTCTCTTTGGTCCTGGCGACCGTGGCCGGCGCAGCCTGCTACTTCCCGGCCCGCCGGGCTGCCACCATCGACCCCATCCGGGCGCTGCGTTCGGAATAACGTAATCGGTTGACCCGTGGGTGGAAATCGAATCGAGGCACTTCTCCGGGCCGCCGTCGGGCCCGCCCCGGCGGAGCCTGCGACTGGAATGCTAGAACCAGTGGAGCCAAAGAAAAGCATCGCCCCGGCCCTTCCCCAGGGCAGCGTGCTGCCCTGGGGAGGGGCCGGGGCGACGCACAGAGTACGGAAGTCGCTGGCTAGCCATTCAGTCATCCGCTCCGCCGGGGCGGGCCCGACGGTGGCGTTTGCCAGGCTTCATTGCACGCACTGCCGTCCGGCTTTGCGTGAAACTCCGGAATCCGTTCGGCATGTGCTATTCGAGGTCTGGACTCTGATCCAAGCCTCCAGCCTCTTAAGCCTCGTCTGTTGTCCGGCAACCGAGACTTGGTTTATAAACAACCTGTCGCAAGGCCAGACGAAGAGAAGGAGCTGAAATGTGGAAGATGTCCCTTGGCTGTTCGATTGCGCTCTTGTTGGTCGCCCAGGCTTTATCGCAGCCGATTGCGGAAGAGTCGCTCACCGAGGAAGAGGTGGCCCGGCACTTGCGCTACCTGGCTTCGGACGAATTGATGGGACGGGCAACCGGTACTGCCGGCAACGACTTAGCGGCTGCCTACATCGCTGCCCAATTCGAGAAGTCGGGCCTCAAGAAGCTGCCCGGCCTGGACAGCTATCGGCAGCCCATCCCCTTCCAGGTCACCGAACAGGCCGAGTCCGGCTCAGTCAGCATCGGCGATCGGAAGTTTGGCCAGGGCGGCGACCTTCTCATTCTGGGCGGTTCTCGCCTCCAAAAAGAAGTGCCGGCCGTTTTCAGCTCAGCGGCCCCGGCAGAACTGGAAAAGCTGGATCTTGAGGGAAAGCTGTTGGTGGCGCCGCTGGAGGATCCCGACAATCCCGGCCTTATCCGTGCCGCCTTGCGCCTTTCCCAAGCTCGACGCAGCCTGCTGGCCAAAAAGGCTGCTGCGGGGCTGGTCGAAATCTACCAAGGATCCGCCTGGGATCGCATCTCGCGGTTTCTGGGCCGTCGCCGAGTGCAACTGGCTTCGGACTCTCAGCAACAAGAGGCTCCACCCATCCTGCACGCCCTGGTTCACCAGCCTCAGCAAGACAACGAGCCCCCCTGGGAGGAGGGCAAGGCGCTCAGTGCCTCCATCGACGTGCCAGGACGGCTCAGCCGGAGACTCCAATCCGCCAACGTGGGCGGATGGATCGAAGGTAGCGATCCCGATTTGCGTGGGCAGCACGTCCTTTTAATGGCTCATTACGATCACCTGGGGGCCGGCATGCATCTGCCGGGCGCCACAGAGGAGGATTCCATTTTCAACGGCGCCCGCGACAACGGAATGGGCATTGTGGCACTGATCAGCGCAGCCAAGAGCCTGTCTGAAAAGCCGCCTGCCCGCTCGGTCGTCTTTCTGGCTGTGACCGCCGAGGAAATCGGGCTGCTGGGCAGCCGATTCTACGTGGAAGATCCCCTCATTCCCCTGGAGAAGACTGTATTTGTGCTCAACAGCGACGCCGGTGGATTCACCGACACCGATGTGGTCACGGTTATGGGGCTGGAGAGGACCACGGCTGGCGACGACATCCGCAAAGCCTGTGCCGACTTCGGGATGGAAGCCGTGGCCGATCCCGCCCCGGCCCAGAACTTCTTCAACCGCTCCGACAATATCCACTTTGCCCGCAAAGGGGTTCCGGCACCGACTTTCAGCCCCGGCTTCCGGGAGTTCAGCCTTGAATTGATGAAGCATTACCATCGCCCTTCCGACGAAGTCGGAGAGGATTTTGATTTTGCCTACCTGCTGCGTTATTCACAGGCCTTCGCCCGCTCGGCCCGGCGGATCGCTGATAATCCGCAGCAGCCGCGCTGGGCCTCCGGAGACTCGTTCGAAGCGGCCTGGCAGCAGCTTTATAGGAAGAAGTGAGGCAGGGAGGGTTTCACGCAGAGGCGCAAAGACGCGGAGAGAGGGAGGAGAAAGAGGAAGCGAGAGGGCTGAAGCGTGAGACCCCAGAGGCCCTGACACCATGAGCCATCCATTGGTCGAGTACTATCAAGCGGCTCAGAAAGCCCTCAAGGAGGCTCGTCAAATCCTGATGGGAGGGGGCTT
>JANQFM010000642.1 GCA_028277865.1 Acidobacteriota bacterium | reverse complement strand
TGACTCCTGCGAGAAGCTTGCTCGTTCATGCAGCTGCCTGTCTCGTCACCAGCCTCTCGGCAACGATCGAATGGGCCGCATCCCGGCGCAGGGTCGCTGACCCAAACGGCCGTGCGGCGACCGTCTTCGACCTCCTCGCTTTCCAGGATGCCCACCGAGTTGTAGGTGTACTCCTGGGGGCCGCTGATGCGGATTCGGCTCGTAAAGGCGGACGGGCTGCCGAAGGCCGGCTGCAGGGTTTCCAGATGAAAGTCGTCCGGATATTCGCGGGGCTCGTAGCGGTTGTCGTCATCCACGCCGATGTTCTCGAAAAAACCCAGCACCGGCACGAAGTTGGGGCTGAAGCTGTGCAGCACTACGCCGGAGGGCAGGATAAAGAGGCCGGTCCCGCCTCCGTTTTGAGTGATGCCTTTGGGAAAGGCGCCCTGGTGGCTGAACCCGATGCTCAATGTCCGGCCCGGCTGAAGCGGTTCGGGCGGCGTGAATACCATCAGGCGGGCTCGGTCTTCCGGTTCGAATGCCTGGCCGTCAAGCGTCCATTCGAGGTTTTCCCAATCGCCCACCGTGACAGGGATTTGTCGCAGCGGGAATCCCTGCTGGTTATGCAGTTCGTAGGTTCCTTTCACCGCGAACTGCCGCTGGCCGGGCTCCAGATCCAGGTCGATATCGACGGACTTCATGGCGGGCAAGGGAAAGTCCTTGTAAGTCGCCAGGTTCTTCCTCCAGTAGTCCTTCTGCCTGTTTTCTTCAGCCTCTCCCTGAAAGCCGGCATTCACCTGGTTGTAGAGCAAGCCGCCGGCAACGAGCGGCAGCACGGCAAAGGGAAGCAGGCGCAGGGCGCCCTTGAGCAAACTGAGTGGATAAAGGCGATGAATGGTGCGGGAGGCATCCGGATCCAGGCGATTGAGGAAGCGCACCGAGGCAGCGGTGAAGAGGACGGTCAGCCCCAGCACCATAACCCGGTTGAGGATCAGGGCGCTGCGGTTCAGCTCGAAGGTGCCCATGTCGGACCAGGTCACCGCCCCCCAGAGGTTCCAGTTGAAGGCCCAGTTCATCTGGCCGGTGAACTGGTAGTAGCCGGTGGCGATCAAGGCGGCCAGAGAGGCGGCATAGGTGAAATAGCGGTTGCGGGCCACGGACTGGATGAGGGTAACGAAGGAGGTCCAGGCCAGGAAGGTGGGGATGAGCAGCAAGCCCCAGGTGAGCAGGAAGGGGTGCAGTTCGAAGGGAACCTGGACTCTGAAGTACAGGTTCTGGATCCAATGGGCCAGCCAACAGGCGATCAGCATGACCGTGACCACCACAGCCCCCACCAGGCTGTTGGCCAAAGCCTTGCCGAAGAGAATCGAGGCGCTCTTGACCGGCGTGGCGTAGAAAATGGAGTCCAATCCGGTACTCCGCTCCCTCTGCAGCGATTCGACAGTATAAAAAAGCAAGAGCAGGCACAGCATCAGTGTCAGGGCGTTCATCGAACTGACGGCCATGGTCCCCGAGGTGAGAAGCAGGGGAGTGCCGAAGGCACCGATCGATACCAGGGATGATCCAAGGGTTTGGAGCAAGATGATGGGAACGAAAAGATAGAGCCCGGGTTGGCTGCGCAGTTCGGTCATCTCAGTGCGCGCCACCCGCCAGGCGCCTGACAGGAACCCGGGCGGGGAATTGCCCATTTGCAACGAGGCCAGCGGGGCGCGGCCGGTGCCTTCCTGCAAGTCGACCGAGGCTGGGGCGGCCGGTGGAGCCTTCTTTCGGAAGCGTCGTGCCTTGCCCGGGCTGCGCAGGGTGGCGGAAAAGCGGCGCTGGCTCCACAGCACAGCTGCCAGGCCCACCAGGATGATCGCAATCCGATTGGCCCAAAAGATCCCGTCAAAGCGGATAGGCGAGGTGTTGTAGAAGTCGACTCCCCGGTCGACGGTCAGCCAAGTCTCGTTCAGCCAGCGGAATCCGGCCGGGTCGATCAGCATCAGGAACTGATTCCAGCGAGGGTCCAGCCAGGTGGGCGACCAGTTCCAGAGAAAAAAACCGCACAGCAGGATGGCCACTACCGGGAAAATGAAAACCAGAATGGGACGGTTGGTGCGCTCGCCGATGGCGAACGACACCCCTGCAAAAAAGATCAAGGTGGGGATCGAAAAAATCAACGCTGGCCGCAAGTAGTTGAGCAACGAGAAGGGGCCGCGGATATCTTCAGCGTTGGCATTGGGAAACCACTGGAAAAAGAGTATGGTGAAGAGCAGGTGCGCCGCCAGCACAACTGCAAACCCGGCCAGAACCGCCAGGAACTTTCCCCACACGTACTCGCCAGGACGAAGCGGCGTGGCATGCAGCACCTCTCCCACCTTGAGGTCGCGGTCGTGAATCACCGACATCCCGGCCGCTACAACCAGGAAAAAGGAGTAAAAGAGCGCCACTACAAGGGTCAACATCTGGGCCAAGGCAAATTCCGAAGTGATCCAGGCCTGGGTGCCTCCCACCGTGGCGTCCCCTGAGGCAATGCGCATCCTGCCGGTCGAAAGCCCCCAAGAGGTGAGCAGGACAATCACCAGCAGCACCCAGAACAGCGGGCGCCGGAAGCAGGAAGCGAACTCATTGCGGAAAACCAGCCTGAAACGCTTCATGAAGCACCTCCGCCCACTGCTGGCCGAATGCCCGATTCAGACTCGGATTCCGGTTGCTGCGGATGAGCTGCAGCCAGCTTGTCGGCCCGGACCAGCAGCAGGTAGGCGTCTTCCAATGTGGGCGCGACCGGTTGAAACCCGACTGGGGGACGTTCTTGCGGCTCGTAGATACGGACCCGGTGCTTGCCTTCCACCAGCAGCGATTGGGTCACTTGGCGAGTGCTCGAGATGTGCTCCAACTGCGACAGGTCGACGCTGCCCTCGAAGATGCGCCCTTGCAGAGGGTCTCGCGCCTGACGGGGAGTCGTGCGGGCCAGCAGCCGTCCGCCTCGGATGACGGCGAAGCGGGGGCAGAGCACCGAGACGTCCTCGACGATATGGGTCGACAGCAAAACCGTCCGCTCCTCTGCCAATTCAGCCAGAAGGCGGTAGAAGTTGAGCCGCTCCTCGGGGTCGAGCCCTGCGGTCGGCTCGTCGACGATCATCAGGCGGGGATTGCCGGCGATGGCCTGGGCGATTCCAAGCCTTTGCCGCATCCCTCCCGAGTAGCCCTTGACCTTGCGCTTGGCGGCATAGCCGAGGTTGACTCGTTCCAGCAGCTCGTCCACCAGTCGATCCATCCCTTGAGGTACCCTGACGCCCTTGAGGTCCAGCAGGTAGCGCAGCATCTTTCGACCAGTCAGGTGCGGGTAGAATCCGAAGTCCTGGGGCAGGTAGCCCAACTGAGACCAAACCGTTTGCGGCTGGGAGAGGATATCGACGCCATCCAGGCTCACCTGACCGGAAGTGGCTTCCAACTGCCCGGCCAAAATGCGCATCAAAGTGGTCTTGCCGGCGCCGTTGGGCCCCAAGAGCCCGAACATGCCCTTGGGGATCTCCAGATTGATGCCCTGCAGGGCGGGCACTGGCCCCGGATAGACTTTTACCAAATCACGAATGACCAGCATTGCACCTCCTTTGGACTGGGCCGCAGGCAATAGGTTTGCTCGAGGATCGAAGTCGGCCGATGCTCACTGCACATTCCGAATTAAGTACGCCTTCCGCTTGTATTGGCTAGACTCCAAAGACGGCCTGATCGGTTCAATTGTTAACAAGCTCGGGTGGAGGGATTTGGCTTAGAACCAGCGGGAATAGGAGATCAGAGAAGCCCGCGAAAAGGACACAAAGGCCTCCACCAGGGAATTGTATTCGACGGCAGTGCGTGTATTGGAACCTGGCAAACGCCACCGTCGGGCCTGCCCCGGCGGAGCGAATGACTGAATGGCTAGCCAGCGGCTTCATCGCACACTGTGCGTTGCCCCGGCCCTTCCCCAGGGCGGCATTCCGCCCTGGGGAAGGG
>JANQFM010000578.1 GCA_028277865.1 Acidobacteriota bacterium | reverse complement strand
GAACACAGAGCCAGATTATCTGTGTCATCTGTGGCAATCTCCCTGACTGACAACTGACAACTGACAACTGACAACTGACAACCGACAACTGACAACTGACAACTGACAACCGCCCCATGATTCTCTTCCTAATCGCCTGGCGCAACCTGTGGCGCAACAAGCTGCGCACCCTGCTCACAGCCCTGACAGTGGCATTGGGCTTGGCGCTTTTGCTGATTTCCCTGGGCCTGGGGGACGGCGCTCACAAGCAGATGATCGAAAGCGCCGTTCGGATGGGCTCGGGGCATGTGGTCATTCAAAGTTCCGGCTACCAGCAGCGGGGCGGACTGGAGCGGGCCTTGACATCCGATCAAGTCGATCAGGTGTTGCAGTGGCTGGAGCAGGCTCGCGCTGAGGGCGTCCCCATTCTCGCAACCTCCCAGCGTACTTTCGCCTCGGGCCTGGCCTCCTCGGCGGACGGCTCGGCGGGCGTCCAGATCATCGGAGTGCAGCCCTCGGTGGAAAAATCGGCCTCGCTCTTCCCCGATCGACTTGCTGAGGGCGAGTTTTTGCACGATTCCGATGAGAACCGGGTGCTGGTGGGACGGGGCGTGGCCCGTAAGCTGGAGCTGGGCCTGGGCGGCCGGATGGTGCTGATGGCCCAGGCTGCCGGAACTTCCGAAATCCAATCCCGGCTGGTGCGCGTGCAGGGCATTTTGGAGACCGGTCAGGAAGAGTTGGACCAGATCCTGGTGCTGGCCCCTTTGGCCACCTGCCAGGAGTTCTTCCATTTGCCCGGGCGATTGCATCAGGTCGCCGTGCTGCTGGACGACTACGGCTATTCTGAAGAGCTGGCCAGGCAAGGCGGACAGGCGCTGGCCGGACTCGAAGTGCTGAGCTGGCGAAGCGCCCTTCCCGAGTTGGACGACTTCATCCGCGTCGACGACGGCGGCAACTATGTCTTTTACACTTTCCTCTTTTTGCTCATCGGCTTCATGGTGCTCAACACCCTGCTCATGTCGGTTTTGGAGCGCCGACGTGAGTTCAGCCTGCTGGACGCCCTGGGCCTGCCGGCCGCGCGCCGCTTCATCCTGGTGCTGCTGGAAGCCCTATTCATCGCCCTATTGGCCTCCCTGGCGGGCTTTGCCCTGGCTTATCCGTTGCACCTTTATTTCGAACGCCACGGACTGCCCCTGGATGCCTTCAACATGAGCGAATTCTCGGCAGCCGGAGTAGCTTTTGAGCCGGTGATGTATTCCGACCTGTCCGTTTGGCGGATCCTGCAGTCCGTCACAGCCATTGTGGCCATGACCTTGCTTCTGTCTTTTTTTCCTGCGCTGCGTGCGGCACGCCAAGGCAACGTCAAGCTGCTGGGGAGCGAGTGATGAACCGAGAAAACGTCCTCAAGCTGGAAAACGTGAGCCGTCTTTATCATCAGGGAGAGCAGGCTGTGCGGGCGCTGGACGGGGTGAGCCTCGACCTGAAGCGAGGGGAGTTCGTAGCCCTGATGGGGCCTTCCGGCTCGGGGAAGACCACCCTGCTCAACGTGGCGGCGGGGCTGGACAGCCCGGATCAGGGCCGGGTCTTGCTGCTGGAGCAGGATCTGGCCGGCATGTCGCTCAGGCAGCGAGCCCGCCTGCGCCTGAACGAGGTGGGATTCATCTTCCAGTCCTACAACTTGGTGCCGGTGCTCAGCGCTGAGGAAAACGCCGAATTCGTCCTCCTGCTGCGAGGCATCCCGACTGCCGAACGCCGCCGCAAGGTGCGTGCGCTGCTGCAGGAGGTGGGCCTGACGGGCATGGAGCATCGCCGCCCCGCCGAACTCTCCGGAGGCCAGCAGCAGCGCGTCGCCGTAGCCCGTGCCATCGCCGCCGAGCCGGCCTTGGTGCTGGCCGACGAACCCACCGCCAACCTGGACAGCGAAACCGCCTTTGCCCTGCTCGACCTGATGGAACGCCTCAACCGCGAGCACGGCACAACCTTCCTCTTTTCCACCCACGACCCGCGCGTCATGAAGCGCGCCCGCCGCATCGTCCGACTGCTGGACGGCAAGGTCGATCGGGATGAGAGACGGTGAAGGAGGCTCCCTAAGCGGATTGCGCCTGGGTGGCGTGGATGGCCATGGCAAGGTCGGAGAGGAGGCGATTGGAGCGGTCGGAACCCAGCACTTCGATCATCCTGCTCTGGGCTTCTTCCCAAAGCGGGTAGGCCTTTTTCAGAGCCTCGCGCCCTTGATCAGTTGCGATGACCACACGGGTGCGGCGGTCCTTGCCGGCCAGGATGTCGATCAACCCCAGCCTCTCCAAGGGACGCAGGTTGCGGCTCATGGTGGTGCGGTCCATCCCCAGGCTTTCGGACAACCGGTTGATGGTGGCTGATCCATGAGTCACGATGCCGACCAGAAGGGTGAACTGGGTGGACAAAAGTCCGCTGGGACGCATGATGTCGTCAAACAACTGAGTCACCGAACGGGTGGCGCGGCGCAAGTTGAACGAAATGCAACTGGCGCAGCCCGAAACGTCTAAGCGTTCTAGCTCACTTCGGTCCATCTTGATAAGTGTATACGCTCCTAAACGGCTTTGTCAACAGTCGGCTGTTCTGGCTGTTGGCAGTCCTTGCTGAACTTCGCGCTCTTTGCGTCTTGGCGCGCAACTTTCCGTCCATATCCACTTACCGGCCACGCAGGATCCGGCGACGGCGGAGTTGCCTGCTCCGAAAACACACGACTCCATCAGGGTTCCGGGTGCCCATCCTGTCAGGCAGGGAGCAGACAGGTCCAGGACGGTGAAGTCGGCCGCTGAACCCTTTTTGATCTCTCCCGCCGGCAGCCCCAGCGAGCGGGCGCCATGGACGGTGGCGCAGTCAAAGAGGTGTCGGGCCACTTCTCCCTTGTCGTCCCGGAAG
>JANQFM010000412.1 GCA_028277865.1 Acidobacteriota bacterium | reverse complement strand
ACATCCCAGGGGCTGGCCCGTTCTTCAAGACCACTGTGCCTACGCCTGTTCAGCGGCGAGCGCTCGACTTGTTGGGGGTCCGGCTGTAAACGTACCCAGTAGCGTCACACTGCGTTGCCGGGTTTCTTTAATCTTTTCAGCAGTTTACCCTCTAGCGAATAAAAAAACTTCAGGTTAGCGCAGCAGACGGCGTTGCAGCAGGTCGTCCAGATCGCGGCGGCCATCCAGCACGGCGTGGACGAAGACTTGATTTGCTGCCATCTCATAGATGACTCGGTAAGGCTTGTGGTGAACTTCTCGAAAGCGGGTCACTCCCAGCCTGCGCAGTTCGCGGGGATGATTCCCCCGGCCAGGGAGGTTCTCCAGGCTGCGGCAAAGAGCTTCGAGTTGCTGTAAAAGCGCCTCAGCTTTTTCAGGTGAGTCGAAGCGAGCGACGTACCGATAGATCTGCAACAGATCCTCTTCAGCTTCCTGGATGAGGAAGACACGGCAGGGACTCATTCCTGTTCGGCTCGCAAGCGCTTACGAATGTCGGCAAATCCCTGTTCCAGAGGCTTTGTTTTACCCTCCTCCAGGCTTTGGGAACTCTGAGCCAGCATCTTGAGCAGAGCAAGGCTCTCCCGAGTCTCCTCATAGCTTCTAATGTCCTGAAGGACTGCCTTGGCGTGGCCGTTCTGAGTAATGATCAACGTTCCCTGGGTCTTGAACACTTGCCGGATCAGCTCTGCAGCGTGTGCCTTGAGATAGCTGATGGGTTTGACCGATTCGCTAAGCTTCATGACCAGATCCTCTCTGCTATGACCTGAATATAGTCCGAATTCGAACCGGGGTCAAGTTATAGCGGCGCAGGAGCAGGCGGAAAGCACTCTTCAAGTAGAAAAACCCGAAGCCGCGCTGCTGCGCCAAGAGCGCAAAGCGAATCAATGGGAGGCGGATTCTTCGATTTCGGCGCCCTCTCCGCGCAGCCGCACGATCCGGTATGGAGGCTCGCCGACGGATTGAGGGTCGAAGCTCTTGCCTGTCTCTTCGGCAAGGTGCTTAAGCCAAGCGACGTACTGCTGACGGCTCATGGGCAGGAGTTCGACGGTCCCTTCGGCTGTGGCCTGCTTGCCTTTTGCCGACTGCGGAAAAACGATCACGCCATCGTCCACCTTAAATCGAATGCGGCCTCCCGACTTTCCCTGGATCTCGATCCAGCAGCCCGCCATGGCGCAGACTTCGGTGATTTCCCCCTCGATTCGAACCCTCGCTCCCTTCATGCTCTCCGCATTCTCGAGGATCTCGGATATCGAGGTCGACTCCGCGACTGAAAGCTTGTTCCCGTATTGCTGAGCTTCAAGCGCACCGGCAGTCATCATCAAAATCGCAATCAGAATCCATTTGCTGTACATGGTTATCTCTCCTTCTCGAATTCCACTTCGCCATTCTGCCACACCGTCTGCCAAAAGCGGGAATCGGGAGGGGAAACTCCTAGAAGCCTGTCTCGCTGATGGACTTGCGCTCCACCTTTTCCGAATACTTTTTCACCACTCCCTCGATCTCGTCCGCCTTGCCGATTACAGTAAAAACCAGGTCCTCCAACGGAAAGTGGCGCCGGATCACCTCAGCAGCCTGTTCCACAGTCAAGGCATCCACCTTGGAGTAGAATTGGTCGACCTCATTTCGGTCCAATCCATAGAACTCCAATTCAGTCAGCAGCCGGGCCAGTTGATCGGAAGTCTCGATCGAGGGCGGATACTGGCCTTTGATGTAGTTCTTGGCCGAGGTCAGCAGCTCTTCATCGACCCCTTTCTCATGGAGGTTCCGAAGTATGTCCAATGCCATGTCGATGGCCTCTTCGGTGGTCTCGGTCGGGGTGTAGGTGTAAATCCGGAATGCCCCCGGCTGAAGATAATTGTCGAACCAGGAACTGGCGCCGTAGGTCAATCCGGACTCGACGCGCAAGCGGGAATTGAGCATCGACGTGAATCGGCCCCCGAAAAGCGTGTTGACCACCCGCAAGGCCACCCGGTCGGGATGGCGTCTATGCACGCCGATGTTGCCGATGGTGAAAAAGGTCTGGGTCGAATCGGGCTTGTCGACCAGCAGCAGCCGCCTTCCTTTCACTCGGGGCTTTTTGGCCACAGCAGCCTTGGCGGGCTTGCCGCCCGACCAACTGCCGAAGCGCGCCTGCAGCAACGTCTTCATTTGCCGGCTGTCGAAGTCGCCCGCCACAGCCAGTATCGTGTTTGCCGGCCTGTAGTGGTGCCGGTAGAAGTCGAGGACATCCTGACGCTGGATGGCGGCCAGTGAATTCTCATCCCCTCCTACGGGACGATGGTAGGGATGGCGCCCGTAAAGGAAAGAATAGAAGTAGCGCCCCATCACGGCGCCCGGCATCTCCTTGGCCGACTGGATGCCGCCGATCCTTTGCTGAATCCGCTTGTTCACCTCCTCGGGCGGAAAAGACGGATGGCGCAGGATATCGGCCAGCAAGCCCAGGCCGGCTGTCACGTCCTTGCTCAGGAACTCGGCAGACCCTTGGGTGGATTCCAGTCCGGCGCTGACCGAGAACTGGGCGCCTATGAAATCCAACTGGGCCGAGATCTGGTCCGCGCTGCGCGATTCGGTTCCTTGGCGCAATAGGCCGGCCGTCAGTGAAGCCACTCCTTCCTTGCCTACGGGATCGGTGATCGAACCGGCCCGAATGACGAAGTTGAGGCTGACGATGGGAAGTTCGTGCTGCTCCATCAGGATCAGGGTCATGCCATTGGGAAGCTGATGGCGCTCCTGGGGCGGCAGGCTGAGTTGGCTGGAGGCCTGCACAGCAACCATCGCCGTACAAAGGATGGCCCAGCCAATCCACGGGCGATACGGGCAAGAATTCCTTTTCACTGCGTCCCTCCTTCCCTTTGCTGGGCTTGCTCTTTTTCGGGGATCAGCGTGGCGACCGTACGGTTCTTGGAATGAAAGTAGGCTCGGGCCACACGTTGAATGTCCTGCGGGCTGACTTTTTCCAGATCTTGAGCCGCCCTGAAAAGCTTTTGGTAATCGCCGAAGAAGACCTCATAGGTCCCGATGGCATTGGCCTTGCCATTGATGGTCTTCATCAATCGGTAAAAGTCAGCCAGCAGAATGTTCTTGGCCTTTTGCACTTCCTGATCCGAAACCGGCTGGTCCTGGATGCGCTGCAGCTCTTCGTAAACGGCCTTTTCCACTGCCGGGGCCGATACTTCGGGACGGGGGCGGGAAACGATGGTGAAAAGGGTGGGATCGAAGGAAAAGGAGGAGCCCCCTTGAACGAACAGGGCCAGCTGGTCCTTGTCCACCAGCCGCTGGTACATGCGGGAAGACTGCCCTCTGAAAAGGACAGCCGAGAGTAGCTGCAGGGGGTATGTGTCGGCATGACGGGAGGGCGGTACGCGGTGGGCGATCATTAGCAAGGGCAGCTGGGCGAGCTTTCGCACCTCGACTCGGCGTTCCCCCAATTGCTCGGGTTCCTGAGTGGTGACCTGAGGGGGAGGCTCGTGGCTGGGGATGGGCTCCAAGTACTGCCGGGCCAGCTCGAAGATCCGCTCGGCCGAAACTGCGCCGACAACCACCATGGTGGCGTTGCTGGGCGAGTAGCCCATCCGGAAATGCTGCTTGAGATCGTCCAGCGACCAGTTCTCGATATCCACCATCCAGCCCACCACGGGCCACTGATAGGAATGGGCGGCAAAGGCCGTCGCCCAAAGCTGTTCGCTGAGCAGCCCGAAGTTGTTGTTGTCCACACCCAATCGGCGTTCGTTGGCCACCACGCCGCGTTCGGACTCGATGATCTTGGGGTCGAAACGTAAGTCGCGGATTCGGTCGGCTTCGAGATCAAAGATCAATTCCAGCGCCGAGACGGGGAACCAATCCTGATAAACGGTCAGATCGCGGTTGGTGTAGGCGTTGTTGGATCCTCCGGCCCCTTCCATTACCCTGTCGAACTCTCCGGGGCCATACTTTTTTGCCCCGTTGAACATCATGTGCTCGAAATAGTGGGAGAGGCCGGTCGTACCGGGCCGCTCATTGCGCGACCCGATGCGGTAAAAGATGTACAGGGCCAGGTTGGGGATCGAGTAATCCTCCTGAACAAGGATTTTCATCCCGTTTTCGAGGGTGTGGGTCTTGACCTCGAAATCCTGGGCTGCGGCTGTGGCGGCTGCCAGCCAGAGGGTCAGGATCATGCCACCTGATATTGCTTTGTTTTTCATGATTCGGCTTCCGGGGACGTTACCCGGACTTCTCACGGGTTAAACGCTACGGCTCAGTCCGACGTTCCCCATTGCATTGCGCGTCATTTGGGGCCGGTCGTTGGATCATTTTACATTGTGCTAGCATATGCCCTCCAATTGCGGGGACTTGTACTCGATGTCGATCAACCGGGTTGAGATTGTCGACCGAAACTTACGGACCCGTATCCAACAGGCCAGCCCTGAGTTCCGGCGTCAGCTGCGCCGCCCGGACGAACCGATAACCCCCGGCTCATCCTTGACACAGGCCCGAGCCGTGGAATTGTTGGAGTGCCAGCTTGCCAGCCGTTGGCTGGACTACGTGGCCCGCGAGCTGAAGGCCGAGGGCAAGTCGTTTTATACCATCGGATCAGCCGGGCACGAGGGAAACGCCATGCTGGGGCAGCTGACCCGCCCCAGCGACACCGCCTTCCTTCACTATCGCAGCGGCGCCTTCGTCATGGCACGGGCACGGCAGGTTCCCGGCGAGACCCCCATCTTCGACACTTGCCTGAGCCTGACCGCTTCCCGTCAGGATCCCATTGCCGGCGGACGGCATAAGGTTTGGGGCAGCCTGTCGATGAACATTCCGCCTCAGACCAGCACCATCGCCTCGCACCTGCCCAAGTCGGTGGGGTACGCTTTTTTTCTGGATCGCCGCAAGCGTCTGGAATTGCACGATGAAGCAGGCCCGCCGACCGACAGCATCGCCGTTTGCAGCTTCGGGGACGCTACGGTCAATCACTCCACCTCAGCAGGCGCCCTCAACGCAGCGGCCTGGGTCGGTTACCAGCGGCTGCCCATCCCCATCCTTTTCGTTTGCGAGGACAACGGCCTGGGCATCTCGGTGAAGACGCCGGTCGACTGGATTGAAGCCAATTTTTCGGTCCATCGAGGGATAAAGTACTTCCAGGCGGACGGCCTGGACGTTTTCGACGGATATTCAAAGGTGGAAGAGGCGATCCGCTACTGCAGGAAAAAGCGGCGACCCGTTTTTTTGCATTTGCGCGTCGTTCGACTGTTGGGGCACGCCGGAACCGACATCGAGTTGGCTTACGAAGACCGCGAAGCGGTCGAAGCACGGGAAGCACAGGATCCCGTCATCCGGACCGCTCTTGGGCTGATTCGCCATGGCGTCATGTCGGCTGAAGAGATCCTGCGACTTTATGAAACCATTGCAGAGCAAGTCCGTGCGGCCGGCCTGGAAGCGGCATCGCGCCCCCGCCACGAAAGTGCCGAATCGGTCATGGCGCCGCTGCGCATCGAGATCCCCCCGCAATCGGCCAGGCCCATTCCCATTGACTGCAAGCAGCGTCGACAGCACTGGGGCGGAAAGCTTCCCGAGCAGCGCAAGGCCCGCCACATGGCCCAGCTCATCAACTGGGGTTTGCACGACCTGTTGCTCAGCCAGCGCCGCCGACTGGTTTTCGGAGAGGACGTAGCCCGCAAGGGAGGCGTCTACAACGTGACGGCCGGCCTTTACGAGAAGTTCGGGGTCGGGCGCGTCTTCAACACTCTGCTCGACGAGCAGACCATCCTGGGATTGGGCATCGGCGCCGGTCAGCTGGGATTGACGCCCATCCTGGAAATCCAGTACTTGGCCTACGTCTACAATGCGCTGGACCAACTGCGCGGAGAAGCCTGCTCGCTGCAGTTCTTTTCCCGGCGGCAGTTCCGCAATCCCATGCTGGTCCGGGTGGCGGGATTCGGCTATCAGAAGGGATTTGGGGGGCACTTCCACAATGACAATTCCTACGCCTCACTGCGCGAGATCCCCGGCATCATCATCGCCACGGCCTCCAACGGGGCGGATGCCGTCCGCCTGGTGCGCACCTGCGTGAAGCTGGCCGAAGAGTCGGGCGCAGTGGTGGTCATGATCGAGCCCATCGCCCTTTACATGACCAAAGACTTGGTCGGCAATGGAGACTGGCTTTTCCCCTATCCGGCGCCCGACGAATTGATGCCCTTCGGCGAAACCGGCTTTCACGGCGACCCGCAAGCCGACATCCTGATCATCTCCTTCGCCAACGGCTACTATCTGAGCCGTCAGGCGGCCTGGGATCTGGAGCAGGAAGGCATTGCAACCGCCATCCTGGAGCTGCGCTTTCTGACGCCCCTCAACCGCGAGGCCATCCTGCAAGCTGTTCGGGGCCGTCATTCTGTCATCCTGGTGGACGAATCGCGCCTGACAGCCTCGCTTTCCGAGGAAATTACGGCACTGATCGTAGAAAACTTGCAGGACAAGACGCCCCACATCAGCCGCGTGTGCGGCAAAGACACCTACATTCCGCTGGGAACCGCCTGGGAGTACGTGCTGCCATCGCGCAAGGAGATCTGCCGCGCCGTCAAACGGCGATTGGAGGTTCCGAGTGGCTAGGATCGTCCTGATCGCCCCTGGGCGCGGCACCTACACGCGCGGCGAACTGGGCTATCTGCGGCGTTTCTCCGATCATGCTCGTAAAAAGGTTCGGCAGCAGGTCGTCCTGCAGGCGGACGCGTTACGCAAGGCCTCGGGCGGCAAGCTGATTTCCGAGCTGGACGGCGCCGATCGCTTCCGAGCCTCTTTGCACCTGGCCGGTGAAGAGGCCTCGGCCCTGATCTTCACCTGTACAGCAGCCGATGCCGCCTTGATTTCGCCCCGGCACCAAGTGGTGGCCGTGCTGGGCAATTCGATGGGCTGGTACAGTGCACTTCATCTTTGCGGCGCACTAAGCTTCGAGAGCGCCTTTCGGCTCGTGGACAGCATGGGCGCCTTCCAGAAGGGCAATATCGTGGGCGGTCAGATCATCTACCCGGTTGTGGATGCCGACTGGCGTCCTCTGACCGAAGCGCAGGACGAGCTTGACGCCATCGTCGAACAGGTCCAGCAAAAGGGTGAAGGCTACTGGGTGGGTCTTTCCATTCGCCTGGGGGGCTATCGCGTGCTGGCGGGAACGCAGCCAGGCATAGACGAATTGCTGCGCCGCCTCCCCAAGAGGGTCTTGGGCGGAACCGAGTACCCTTTCCAATTGGCTCTGCACTCAGCCTTCCACACCCCCTTGATGCAAACCGCCTCCCGTTTCGGCCTGCAAAACCTCGACGGCCTGGGCTGGCACCAACCCGACTGCCCCCTGATCGACGGACGCGGCAAAGCCTGGAGGCCCTACCAAAGCATTGCCGAGGATTTGCACCGCTACACCCTGACGACTCAAGTCGTCAAACCCTTCGACTTTTCAGCGGCCTTGCGGGTGGCAGTACGCGAGTTCAACCCCGATCACTTGGTGCTCCTTGGACCGGGTGAAGCCTTGGGCGGCGCCATCGCCCAACTCCTCATCGCCGAAGGCTGGCGCGGACTGCACTGCAAAGAGGATTTCCAGTCCCTTCAAGAGGGAGATCACCCCGTCCTGATCTCGATGAACCGTCCAGCCCAGGCTCGGATTCTGGAGTAATCTTTGCGCCCTTTGCGTCTTTGCGCGAAGCCTTCCCCTTCCCCGACTTCCTTGCAGAGGCTAGAATATGATTCTTTCACGAAGGATTTGCCATGCCATGAGGTGAGCCAATGAGCGAAAATATCGAATACACGTTGGAATTGAAGGAAGACCAGTACCAGTATCTGACCGAGATGGTCGACAAGTACAGCCTGGACGACGAGTCCAAGGCTTTGCGCTGCCTGATCAACTTCGCCATAGAGGAAGCCGATCACGAAGAGTCGATCTTCGATGAAATCCGCTGCCGGCACTGCTAGTAGGGCCGTGCGATAACGGAAGTGCCGGAGGAATTATGATGAGCCGTTACCGGCTTGCAGCGCTCCTGCTGGTGCTGGGCGTCATCTTGGCAGCAGGGCTGGTCTACGTTTTTCGCAACGAGATCTTTCCCGAACATTCGGCTGCCCATCGAGGTGCCCAGGTGGCCCGCTCGGCAGGCTGCTTTTCCTGCCACGGTGCAGGAGGAGGCAATGGTTCGGTCAATCCGTCGCAGGGCAAAACGCCGGACGATTTCAGCCGCGTCCCCTCCCTGCTCAGCGAACGCCACTCGCCCCAGCAGCTGCGCCAATGGATCGAAGACGGGATCAGCCAGGAAAAACGCCAGTCACAGGCGCACATGCAAGCCCGCGAGCGGGAGGCGATGCAAATGCCCGCCTACGGGGAACGCCTTTCCTCAGATGAAATCCAGGATCTGATGGCCTACATCGCGCTGCTGCAGCACCGGGAGGCAGCCAAAAGCCGTCCGGCCCAATCGCCCGGCGAAGAACTGGCGCGGCACTATTCCTGCTTCACCTGCCACGGTGAGCTGGGGCAGGGGGGCGTCGAAAACCCCGGCTCGCTGAAGGGCTACGTGCCCGGCTTTTTCGGCAGCGACTTTCTGGCCCTGACCCAAAACGGAAACCGCCAGCAAGTCCTGGAGTGGATCCGCGACGGGGCGCCCGAATCCTTTCTCAACCAAGGATTTGCCGGTTTCTACCCAGCCCGCTACCTGACCGAACGCCAGGCCATCCAGATGCCGGCCTACGGGGATCACCTGAGCGACGAGGAGTTGGAAACCCTGACCGACTACGTGCTGGAATTGCAGGCGCTGGGACCGCTGAGCGCTCAACAGGTCTACGACTACTCCACTCAAAAGCCCGTGCAGGCCGACCGCGACCAGCAAGAGAGCCCGCCTTCCGTGACTGCATCCGACAGCCCTCCCCCGGACTCCTCCGCGCAAGACTTCGCCCTTTTCTACCAGGTCAAGCCCCTGCTGAAACGCTGCCTTCAGTGCCACGGGCCTTCCGATCAGAAAAGCGATTACCGAATGGAAACCCGCCAAGCCGCCATCAAGGGGGGCGAGATCGCCGAATTCACCGAAGTTCCGGCCATCACCCCGGGAAACAGCCAGCTCAGCCTGATGATCCGATTCGTCATGGCCGAGGAAGAAGATCCCTACAACGAGATCTACCCCATGCCCCCCGAGGGAGAGCGTCTGACGGCTCAGCAGATCGAACTCTTGCGCCGCTGGATCGATCAAGGATTGAAATGGCCGCCGGGAGAGGACTTGCTGCCCCCCCTGGAGGAATGAGGTATCCTGATGCGGCCATCACTTGGCATGTACATTGTCCTATAGGGGCAGACTGCGGATGCCCTGAATTTGAACATTTTGAGCTTTCATTTGGAGCAAAAAGACATGACCCTCGTTACAAAGATATCCCGAATTGCAATCCTGGCCAGTCTGCTGACCTGCTTGGCGCCCGGTGCCTGGGCTGCCAGTCCCGCCCCTGCACAGGAAGAAGAACCCGCCATTGTCCAGCACATGAAGCAGATCAACCGCAGCCTGCGCCGACTGCGCCGCCAAGCCGCCGATGCGGCCCAAAAAGATTCCAGCCTGGAGCTCGTCCGCCAAATGAAGACTCACGCTCAGGCCGCCCAAAAGGAAGAGCCCCTCAAGACATCAGACCTGCCTGAAGCAGAACGCGGCCCCTTCCTGAAAGCTTTCCGCGAGGGGATGGGCAGCGTGATCGAAACCCTCACCCTTCTGGAGTCCGCCCTTGAAAATGAGAAATTCGACCAGACGGAGGAACTGGTCAAGAAACTCTTCGACTTGAAAAAGGAAGGGCACGACCAGTTCCAGAAGGAAATGGAGATCGGGTAGACGTAACTGTGATCCGGCCCTTTCTGCTGTTACCACTACAGGGCCTCGCCTCTCTGCAGCATGCGAGTCCGAATGGCCAGCCGCCGGGCTGCATTCATTTTGAGTAGCCGGACAGTGGCCCGGCCCGTCGGGGTGAGCCCGGTTAACCTCGGGCCGTGGAAGGCGAAGTGGGCATCCCAGGCATCATTGCGGGGATGAAACAAGGGCACTTGGCTGGCTGTCATGGGATCGATTGAACTGAGATTGGGGCCTTTGTTCAAATTACAGCGGTCACAGGCATGCGCCAGGTTTAATAAGTGATCCTTGCCGCCGTGCTGGCGAGCGACGATGTGCTCCACGTGGAATGCGAATATTGCCGTCTTCCTGAATACATGAGCGAATTCCCATTCCACGTGGAGCAC
>JANQFM010000516.1 GCA_028277865.1 Acidobacteriota bacterium | reverse complement strand
GCATCTCCGTGAACGGCCCTCGGGTTCAAGCTATGCACGATGGAAGGGGGCTTGCCGGAGTCAAGGCATTCCTTGCAGCCGCGCCAGCAGCTCTTTCATGCGGCGTCGGCTTACGTCCAGGCGGATGCTGTTGCGAAGTTCCAGCTGGCCATGTCCGCCGATCAAGGGTATCACTTCCCGAACGGCATCCAGGCGTACCAGGGCTGCGCGGGAAATGCGGAAGAACTGGGCAGGGTCGGCACGCTTTTCCAGCTCGGTCAAGGTAGGATCCATCCAATACTCGTGTTGGGCGGTGCAAAGCTTGCTCAGTCCTTGTTCTGAAGCAAAGTAGAAGACATCCTTTTGAGGGATGACCCGAACCCGCCCTCTGCTGCGAGCCAGAAAACGCGCTGCGGGGGCGGTCTGGCGCAAAGCCTTGGTCAAGGCGGTTTCATCAGGCGCGGGCTGATTGCGGGCTCGCTGCAGAGAGGCTTCGAGGCGGGTCCGTGCGACGGGTTTGAGCAGGTAGTCCAGGGCGTGCAGCTCAAATGCGTCGACAGCGTATTGATCGAAGGCCGTGCAAAAGATGATGCGGGGTCGCGGCTCGGGCAGCGAGGCTGCAACTTCAAGCCCGCTGCAGCCGGGCATCTGGATGTCCATCAGGACCAGCTCCGGTTTCAGCTTGCCGATTTTGCCGATGGCTTCCTGCCCGTCCGAAGCCTCCCCCACCACCTCCATGTCCCCAAAGGGGCGCAGCATCTCACGAAGCCGGTCGCGGGCCGGCTCTTCGTCGTCGACAATCAGCACTCGCATGATGAATGACTAGGATAGCAGCTCCCGGAAGGCGGCAGGCTGTAGGCGGCCTGACAGCCTTGCTAGAATTGGTGCCAGCCATGAGACTGCTGCACGTCATGAACGGGGACGCCTCGGCTGATCGATTGCGCAAGGCGGGAGTGGAGGGAGAGATCCTGGTCTACTCGGAGCTTTACCACGAGGGTCCGGTGCCGGCTGGCCTGGAGAGCGAACAATGGCGCGAAATCCGTGCCCGTCACTTCGCCCAGAGGGGATGGGCCGAATACGAGGGTTTTGTCGATCGTCAGCGGCAAATGGACGAGTGCCTGGAATCCTTCTCCGACTTTGACGAGGTCATCCTGTGGTTCGAGCACGACCTGTACGACCAACTGCTGCTCATCCGGCACTTGGATTGGTTCAGCGAGCAGGATCTGACAGCCACCCGGCTCAGCCTGATTTGCATCGACCGTTTTCCAGGCCACCAGCCCTTTCACGGGCTGGGGCAGCTCAGCCCCGAAGAGCATGCATCCCTGCTCGGCCGGCAGCGCCCCGTCAGCGACAGCCAGCTCGATCTGGGAAGCCGGGCTTGGAATGCTTTTCGCAGCGATGATCCAGTCCGATTGGTGCGGATCACCCAAGAGGAAGCCCCTTGCCTTCCCTTCCTGGCGGCGGCCCTTGTCCGCCACCTGCAGGAATTCCCCGCAACCCGCGACGGGCTTTCCCGCAACCAGAGGCAGATCCTTCAATCTTTGCTCCAAGGCGCAGCGACCCCGATCCGCATCTTCCGAGCCTGCTGTGCAATGGAGGAGAGCCCCTATTTGGGCGACACGACCTTTTTCTCCTATTTGGACGATCTGGCCGGCGCCAAGCACCCCGCACTGGCACCCCTGCGGGGTGAATTCCTGAGATCGTCCCTGAGCCGGGACTGTCCGGAACAGCCCCTGCAACTGACGCGCCATGGGGAGGATCTGCTCAATGGCCGGGTCGATGCAGTCGAGTTGAACGGCATCGACCGCTGGCTGGGCGGGGTCCGCCTCAAGACGGGCGATCCCATCTGGCGCTGGAATGAGAAACGGAAGTTGCTGGAATACGGCTAACCCTAGCGGCCTAGACTGGCATGGAGGGAATTGCATGAATGGAATTTCATTGAGAAAAGGCATTTTGATGGACAGGCGCTTCACTGCGGCACTGCTGGTCGTTTTCCTGATGCCTTGCCGAATGAGCGGCTTCGAGGCGCAAGACGACAAGATCAAAGCGGCCAGGAGTGAGGTGGAGAGTTTTTTCGGGAAAGGCCACGTCGCAGGGCTCAGCGTGGCCGTCTCGCATCAGGGCCGGATCATCTGGTCGCAGGGCTTCGGGCTGGCCAGCCTGGAACATCGGACACCGGTTTGGCCCTGGACCAAGTTTCGCATCGCAAGCATCTCCAAAAGCCTGACCTCGGTCGCCGTAGCCCGTCTCTGGCAGGAGGGGAAGCTGGATCTGGACGCTCCCGTGCAGCGCTACGCCCCCACCTTTCCGGATAAGGGGTATCCCATCACCACCCGCCAGCTGGCCGGACACCTGTCGGGACTGCCTCACTACACTCGGGACGACATCATCAACACGGTTCACTACGGCAGCGTCACAGAGGCGTTGGCCAAGTTTCAGGACCGGGAGCTTCTCTTTGAGCCCGGCGAGAAGTATTCCTATTCCAGCTTCGGCTACAACCTCATCGGCGTGGTAGTGGAGGGTGCCTCTGGCCAGCAATTCCTCTCCTACATGCAAAGCGAGGTCTTCGAACCGCTGGGCATGCGCCACACCATCGCCGACCACTACGGCCGCATCATCGAAAACCGTACCGAGTTTTACCAGCGGCAAGAGGATGGAACTTTTGCCAATGCACCCGCAGTCGACAACAGCGACGTGTGGGCGGCAGGCGGCTTTCTTTCCACTGCCGAAGACCTGGTGCGCTTTGGCCAAGGCATCATCCAGGGAAAGGTTTTGAAGCCGTCCACGCTGGAACTGCTCTTCACTCCTATGCAGACAGCCTCGGGAAAATCGACCGGCTACGGGCTGGGTTGGCGCATTCAGCCACTGGACGGAATCCGGACGGTGGGCCACTCCGGAAGCCACATCGGGGCCAGCTCACGCCTGGTGATCCTCCCGGAGCAGCAGTTGGTGATCGTGATCCTCACCAACACGGGCAGGTCGGGCCTGGCCCCTCTCAGCGCCACGATCACCCGAATCTTCTTGCCTTGATGCGGATCGGGTTTCGCGCCAAGACGCCCAGATCGCAAATGGGGGAGGGAAACCAGGGACCGCAAGACAGGCATCTTGCTTGCGGGAAGGCACCGCAAAAGGGCTTCCTTCCTGATCAACCGGAACGTCATGCTCCTCTTTTCTGCCGGTTTCCGGTCACCGGCGCCCGGTCTCCGACCGGTCCGCAGCCCTGCTCGGATGCGCCCCGCCGAAGATGTCGCCGTCTTTGCGAATGGCTCTCCCCATGCTATCCTTACCGTGAAATTTCAAAGACGGAGTTTGAAAATGTCCGGTGTAAAACGAGCTTGCATCAAGGCGATTCGGGATCTGCTTTCAAGATTTCCCTGCGTTGTCGTGCTGGGTGCCCGGCAGATCGGGAAAACGACGCTGCTGCGGCAGGTCTATGCGGAGGCGCCCTTTTTCGATTTGGAGCGACCGGTCGATTACGACCGGGTCTCCTATGACTGCGAGTTTTTCCTTTCCCAGTGGAAGGAGCCCATCCTGCTTGACGAAGCCCAGGCTCTTCCCGAGTTGTTCCCAGCCCTGCGGGTGGTCATTGATCAGCAAAGAGACCTGAAGGGGCGCTTCCTTCTCAGCGGCTCGAGTTCACCCGATCTGACCCGATCCGTGACTGAATCCTTGGCAGGGCGTGTGGCGGTGTTTGATCTGGGAGGATTTGAGATGTCCGAGATGTGGGGAGAGGCGGCGCAGGATTTTTACCGGATAGCTGTTTCAGGCAACCCAAAAGACCTTTTGCAGCTGGAACCCCGCATCTCCGACCGGGAGCTCTTCGAGTCCTGCTGGTCCGGCACCTATCCCGAGCCATTTCTCAAGCGTGCGGACGGGCGGTTCGTCAACCTGTGGCAGGAAAACTACTTCCGCACCTACATCGATCGAGACGTGCGGAGCCTCTTTCCGGGGCTGAACCTGCAAGCCTACCGGACGTTTATTCGCATGTTGGCCACCGCTTCGGGGCAGGTGATCAACGCCGCCCGTTTGGCCAGTTCTCTGGATGTCGCCCAGCCGACCGTCCGCAAATATCTTCAGATTGCAGAGGGGACTTTTTTGTGGCGCTCTTTGCCCAGTTACCAAAAGAACATCGCCAAGCGCCTCACCAAGACTCCGCGCGGCTATCTGCGTGATCCGGGCCTGCTCAACCACATGCTGGGCATCCGCAGCCCGGAGGCGCTGCGTTCGCATGCCCACTTGGGCGCCATCTGGGAAGGATTCATCATCGAGCAGTTGCTGATCGGATTCCAAAACAGGATGATCGCCGTCCGGCCTCATTTTTACCGCACCCACCATCAGGCCGAGATCGATCTGGTCCTGGAAGGCGAATTCGGGATCTTGCCCATTGAGGTCAAGGTCGGATTCCGAACCGGGAAGAAACCCCTGACAGCATTGGATGCTTTCATTGCCGAGCAGGGCTGCCCTTACGGAATCGTGATCAACAATGCCGAGTCCGCAGCATGGCTGACCCCCAAGATCGTCCAGGTTCCGGCTTCTTGCTTGTAGGAGGTATGGCAGGGAGGAGGCCGGTTCCTGCAACTCTGGCGCTGGCGGCCACAGAGTCACTGAGTACACAGAGGCCGGGGGAATAGAAATTCTCTTTGTGAACTCTGTGCCTCTGTGGCTACGTCTTAGAGGGAATCACCCAGGCGGGCACGCTGCAAGACCACGGCTTCGCTTTCGGGAGTCTGGGAAGTCCACTTGTAAAGGATGGCGGATTCCACTTTGACTGCCCCTGCGGATGGATAGTTGAAGGTACGCGTTTGGTTGGGCTGGATGCGGTTGCCGCGCGACCCTTCGATGATCTCTTCGTGCCGCCAAAGAACCTCTTCCGAAGCGTCCCGGCCCACCGTGCGGACGACGACTTGGCGGAAGGCCAGGCCGGGGAACTGGTGGCCGATCCCTTGAGCCGTCAGGCCAACCTGGATCTGTCCAGCCGATTCTTGAACCGTCAAGGTAATGGCCGAATCGACGAAGGCTTGATCGAGCGGACCACGGAAGCTGTGGCTGTGGCTGCTGCGCTGGGGGAGGCGGGGCATGCTCCAGTGCTGGACCAGCCGGCGGTAGGTGTCCAGCATGTGGCAGCTATGGCAGGAGAGCATGGCCTGATCGAAGCCGTGTTCCTTCCAGGCCGTCACTTGGTCCAGTTCGTCGCCTTGGCCGTGGCAGGGAATGCAGGCTTCGACCGAATCCAGTGCCTCGTCCGCCACCGTCTTGTGGGGCGAGTCGTAGCCTTGCACGCCGTGCATGCGGAATTGAGCGTCCATGTGACAGCTGATGCAGTCCACTCCGAGCTGTTGGAAGACCGATCGTAGCGCTGGCGGCCTTGACGGATCCTCCCGCGCTAGGAGGGCCGCTGGACGGTAGTAGGGCTCCAAGTGGGATACCGCCTGGGTGCCCAACTCCCTGCTCAGCCGTTCAAATCGTTGCGCCCCCGCATGCCCTGACCCTTCCCACTCCCGCCCGATCTCCACATGACAGTCCCGGCATTCGGCATCCCCCCGAAACTCCTCCACCTCCAGGATCTCCTCTTCCCGGTCCAAATCGACGGGGACCGGCGCTTTGCATCCTGTCAGCAGGTGTGCCAAAAGAGCGGATTTCGCGCCAAGACGCAAAGACGCAAAGAAAAGAAGCCTCGTATTCAAAGTTGATACCTT
>JANQFM010000489.1 GCA_028277865.1 Acidobacteriota bacterium | reverse complement strand
TCTCGCATCTCATCTTCGGGCCATCTTCGACCTGTCCTCAGTCGCAAAATCCTCAAGATAGGCCCGGCTATCCCTCCGGTTTTGCTCCATCGGAGCAGGTCGAACCTGACCCGAATCTGAGCGCGTCAATTGCACAACTTATTCCTGGACAAACCCTTACTTGGAGATGGAATAGAAGACGGTGTCCTTTCCCGCTATTGCCTTGCGCTCTTGGAAGGACATTCCAACCTTCTCCATGACCCGCCATGAGGCTCTATTGGGAGGATCTGTGCTGGCTTGAATGCGCCCGAAACCCAGCTCATCGAACCCATATCGGATCAAGGCGCCCGCCAATTCGCTGGCCAGCCCGCGGCCCCACTGGCCGGACTGGATGCCGTAGATCAGCTCCAACTGGGGCGGCTGGTGGAAATGCCAGAATCCGCCGAACCCGGTCAACGGGCCGCCGGAGGCGGGGAAGGCGCCCCACAATCCATAGCCGTGCGAAGCGAATAGGGTGCGGCTTTTCCGGATGATCTCATCCGTGTGCCTGAGTGATATGGCCTCGTCGTCCCACAAGTAGCGGCGCACCTGCGAATCTGTCCAGAGCTTTTGCAAGGCATCCAGATCATGCTCAGCCAAGGGTTTCAAGAGAAGGCGCTTGGTCCTGATCTCGAAGATCTTGCCCACTGAAATGCCTCTTCTCAGTGTCTTCAGTGGTTGATTGCCCCTTTGACCGTCGCTGCCACCGCCTCCCTGAGCACCTCCGGCTGATGCTCCTCGAGGTTGTAGAGAACCCGCGTAGCCGGCTTGGCGATCTGAATCACGCGGCGCAAATCGATCGGCGTCCCGATCACCACCATGTCGCAGTCGGCCCTTTCGATAGTAACCTGCAGCTCCTCCAACTGCTCCTCGTAATAGCCCAGGGCGGGCACCACCTTGCCCAGGCGGGGAAACTTGGAGTAGGCCTGGGCTATGCTGCCCACGGCGTAGGGCCGGGGATCGACGATCTCGGCTGCGCCAAACTCCCGGCAGGCCACGTAGCCGGCTCCGATATCCATCTCGCCATGAGTCAGGGTCGGCCCGTCCTCGATCACCAGGACCCGCTTTCCGCGCACCATTTCGGGATCTTCCAGCCGCAGGGCGCTGTCAGCCGTCACGATCTGAGCGCCAGGATTGCGGGAGCGCGCGTTGCGCCGCACTGCCTCAACATCTTCGGGACGGGCGCTGTTGCATTTGTTGATGAGGACCACGTCGGCCATGCTCAGGTTGGACTCACCGGCCCAATAAACAAGTTCATGGCCGGGCCGCAAGGGGTCGGCCACCGTGATGGTCAAGTCGGACCGGTAAAAGCTGGGATCGTTGTTGCCGCCGTCCCACAGGATGACGTCGGCCTCGGATTCGGCTTGCCGCAAAATGGCCTCGTAATCGACTCCGGCATAGATGATGTTGCCGGCGGCGATGTGAGGCTCGTACTCCTCCATTTCCTCAATGGTGCAGTGGTGTTTTTCCAGGTCCTGCAGGCTGGCGTAGCGCTGCACCGCCTGGGCGGCCAGATCGCCGTAAGGCATGGGATGGCGGATGGCCACCACTTGCCCCACCTTCAGGTCCCGCTTGAGGATTTCGACCAAGCGTCGGCTGGTCTGGCTTTTGCCGCAGCCGGTCCGAACCGCCAGTACGCTGATCACAGGCTTGTTGCTGGCAAGGTGCCCCCGAGCCGGCGCCAGCAGCTGGAAGTCCGCCCCCGCCGTGACCACCCGGTTGGCCACCTGCATCAGATCGACATAGTGGATGTCGCTGTAGGAAAACACGCACAGGTCGGCCCGGTGACTGCGGATCAAATCTTCCATTTCCTCCATGGGATGGATGGGGATGCCTTCAGGGTAGAGGCTTCCCGACAGCGAGGGCGGGTAGAGGCGCTCATCGATCTCAGGGATCTGGGTGGCTGTGAATGCCACCACCTCGAATTCCGGATTTTCGCGGTAGACCGTGTTGAAGTTGTGGAAGTCCCGTCCCGCAGCGCCGATGAGAATGACTTTTTGCCTGGCCACACCCTCCTCCTTCCGGCATTCAGGTTAGATCCTTTCTATCGCTTGAAGCGGCGATTGTAGCATGCTTGAAAAGACCTCCCCTTGACCGCCCTTTCGCAAGCCCGAGTGCCTTTTGGGAAGCTGCCCGAATTTTTTTCTTGACTGCGAATCTACGCTCGTAGTAAACTCTCTACGTTCGTAGAGGAAACGACCATGACCTTGAAAAAACCGGTACCGGAACTGGGGCCTCTCGAGTTCAAGCTGGTTCGGATCTTGTGGAAATCCGGGGCGGCTTCCGCCCGCGAGGTGCAAACCCGCTACAACCAGCGTCACAGCAAGCCTTTGGCCTATACCACGGTGATGACCTTGCTCACCCGTCTGGTGGAAAAGGGGGTCTTGTCGGTGGACCGAACCCGGCAGCCCTACGAGTTCAAGTCCCAGGTGAGCCGGGAGCAGCTGCTGCGCCAGCGAGTCCAGGATTTTGTCGACCTGTTCTTCGAGGGGCAGGCCGTGGACCTGGCCGTACGCCTTGTGGAGGAGGGTCCGCTTTCGCAGGAATCGATCCAACGGTTGGAAGAGATCCTGCAGCGCCGCTCGGCCCAGCAGGCTGAATCGAATGAAAGCGAGGAGGAGCCGCAATGACTTTCTGGAATGTCATCAATGAAGGGCTCCTTCACTGGACAGGGATGGGGCTGCTGCATGCCAGCATCTTGGCGCTGTTGGCCTGGCTTTTGTCGGCCACCTTGCTGCGCCGATGCCCCCCTGCATTGCTGGCCGCCCTGTGGACGGTGGTGCTGGTCAAGTTCCTGCTGCCGCCTTTTCTGCCGGGAGATTTTTCACTCAGCAGCTGGCTTACGGCTGCCCTTGGCGAATCGGGCCTGTTGGGGCCGGACGCGCTCTCGCTGCAGGCAAGTGCGGCCCAGATGGGTTCAGGGACGGCAACCGCTTTGCCGACAGGAACACTGGCCGAATCATTGATTTCCTTTTTAGGGTTGGCGACCGGCCTGCTGAAGAGCGCTTTTCTTCCGCTTTATCTGTTGCTGGCCGGCTGGCTGTCGGCCCGTCAGCTGGCCCGCTCGATCCGGCTCTGGCAATCGGTCGGCCGTCTGCCCAAGGCCGGGGAGCAGATGGAACGGAGGGTCGGGGAATTGGCGGCCCGTATCGGGCTGCGCCGCTCGCCTCTGGTCCTCACCACCCACGAGCCGGTTTCCCCGTTTGTGATCGGCCTGTGGCGACCTCGCCTGATCCTGCCCGCCGAGACCTTGAAGCAGCTGGACCCCCAATCCGTCCAGGCGCTCATCGTCCACGAGTTGGCCCACCTGCGCAGACGCGACCACTGGATCCGATCGATCCAGAACGCGGTGCGCCTGCTGCTCTTTTTCTGGCCGCCGGTCTGGTGGGTTTGCCGACGCATCGACCGTTTCGCCGAAATGGCCTGCGATCAGTGGGCCGTGACGGTTTCGCGAATCAATCCGCAACTGTACGCCGAGTCTTTGCTGGAAGTGGCCCGCAGGGTAGGCAACGCTTCCGCCAATCAACAAAAACTGGCTTTCGCCCAGCGCGGGCGATTGATGGAAGAGAGGTTTGAAATGATCTTGAATCGCCGAAATCTGACGTCGCCGAAACTCTCCTGGATCAGCTTGCTGCTGTTGGCCGCCTGGGCCACTTTTGCCTGGGCAGGCGGCGCTCAGCCGCAAGATCAGGAGCAGAGCGAGGAGAAAAAGCACATCCGCATCCATCGAGCGGGAAAGGAGCATCCCACCAAGGTCAAAGTGTTCTTCAGCCCCAAACTTAACGCCCAGACAATCCTGCAAGAGCATCCGGAAGCCGATCTGGACGGTGACGGCGAACTGAGCGGAGAGGAAACGAAGGCCTTCAAGCTCCAGCTTCATGAGCGCAAGATGGAAGAGTTCCTTGCCCAGCATCCGGAAGCCGACCTGGACGGCGACGGCGATTTCTCCATGCAGGAAAAGGCCGAATTCCACCGCGTTCGGAGTATGGAGCGGATGGAGTGGGTGCTGGAGCATCATTCAGAAGCGGACCTGGATGGAGACGGATCTCTCTCGGAAAGCGAACTGAAAGCCCTCAAGCAGGGCAATGGCTTCTATTTCTCCCCTCATTCGGATGATGCCGAAACGGACGGCTCGTCATACGAGGTGGTCGTTGACTATGTGTTCAAGACAGGGGATGAAGGTGATGTCAAAGCCAAGAAGCTTAAAGGCAGCAAGGTTTTGCAGCTTCACCTGGAGGCCTACGAAGATGGATACCGTCTCACTCCCTCCAGCGATGGGGAGGCTACCTACGAGCTGATCGGCGAAGAACTCAAATTCATCAGTGAGCACCCGATCGAGGTCCACCAGGAATCCGGCGAAACCCGCATTTTCAAGCTCAAAGGCAAGACGATCGAATTCAAGGACGGCGACTTCAGCATGGAAAACATCTTGCTGCACGAAAATGAAGCGCCGGTCACTTCCCAAGAGCGCCG
>JANQFM010000404.1 GCA_028277865.1 Acidobacteriota bacterium | reverse complement strand
ATTCCCTTCTTTGCGGCCTTGGCGTCTTGGCGCGAAACCCTTTTTTATGTCAGCGCTTCCGAGGCTGCCCGGACGCCGGCGCCGGGGGTGCAGGAATAGCCTTGCTTGCGCAGGCACTCCTCAAGGGCATGCAACACGATGAGGACGTTTTTCAGCGAGCTGTTGATTCCCATCAGGCCGATCCTCCAGACCTTTCCTGCCAGGTCTCCCAGGCCCGCTCCGACTTCCAGGTTGAACTTGGACAGCAGCCGGGCCCGTACGGCGGCCTCGTCGATGCCAGGCGGCACCTGCACTGTATTGAGGGTCCAGAGGCGGTAGTTCGGATCGACGTGCATTCTCATGCCCAACGCTTCGATGCCGGCCACCAGAGCCAAGTGGTGGCGTTTGTGGCGCTCGCATCGGGCTTCCAAACCGTCTTCCTTGACGATCAGCAAGGCCTCGCGCAGGGCGTTGTTCATGGCGATGGGAGCGGTGTGGTGGTAACTGCGATGCTCTCCCCAGTACCCGTCCAGCAGGCTCAGGTCCAGGTACCAGCTACGCACCTTGCTGCGGCGCGTACGGAGTTTTTGCATGGCCTTTTCCGAAGCGGTCAGCGGCGCCAGGCCGGGCGGGCAGTTGAGGCATTTTTGAGTGCCGGAGTAGCAGATGTCGATCTCCCATTCGTCCACTTCCAGCGGATGGCCCCCCAGGGAGGTCACGCAGTCGGCCAGCAGCAGTGCGCCGTGACGGTCGCAGATCTGGCGGATGGGCTGGACGGGCTGCAGGACGCCGGTCGAGGTCTCAGCATGAACGAAAGCGATGACCTTGGGCTTGACCCGATCGGCAGCTTGCGAAAGGGCTCCGACATCCAACGGCTCGCCGAAGGGAGCGGAGACGACCGTCACCTCGGCGCCGGCCCGCCGGGCCATCTCGGCGATGCGGCCGCCGAAATAGCCGTGCACTCCCACCACCACCGCATCGCCCTCTTCGATGAAGTTGTAGACCGCACACTCCATTCCGGCTGTTCCCGTGCCCGAGACGGGAAGGGTCATGTGGTTGTCGGTACGGAAAATCCAGCGCAGCAGATCCTGGACCTCGCTCATCAGCTTGAGGAATTCGGGATCCAGATGCCCCACCAGCGGTCGGCTGATCGCTTCGC
Source organism: Acidobacteriota bacterium (assembly GCA_028277865.1). GTDB lineage: Bacteria > Acidobacteriota > UBA6911 > RPQK01 > DATIPO01 > JANQFM01. The sequence continues at coordinate 6,327 of JANQFM010000404.1, read as the reverse complement.
GCACCCGCACGGGAACATTGGATGGCCCCGGCCCCAGCAAAAGCCTTTCAGGTAAACGTGCCCCTTCGTTCAATTGTTTTGTCCCTTTCTCAGTGTTCTCTGTGTCTGATGAGGCGAAGCCTCAGAACGGAAGGCTCTAGTGCCCTGTTCCCTTTTCGATGCCACCGCGCAGCACATCCAGGTAATTGAGCAAGATGTTGCGCATCGAAACCAGGCCCACCAGTTTTCCCTCTCCATCCACCACGGGAAGGTGCCGGATGTGACGCGAGACCATCATTTCCAGTGCTCGGATGGCGTCCGTGTCGGCTGAGATGGATTCGATGGAGGAAGTCATCACCTCGCGCACCAACGTGGTCTCGGGATCCTTGGAAGCCGCCACGACCCGCAAAAGCACGTCGCGTTCGGTGAACATCCCTGCCGGACGGCCCTGGTCGGTGATCACTACAGCGCCGCCGCGGGCATTCTGCATGGCTTGCACAGCTTCGTCCACCATGGCCGTCGGCTTGACGCGAGGCGGGGGAACCTGGGCAATTTGAGACACTTGCATGAAATCCGCTCCAAAGGGTCCGCACTTCCTGCCCGGATTTCCCAAGGGTTGCCTACTGCGGAGCCGCCTTCGAGCGAAGCGCGCAGCCAACAATCACCCTCCCTGGCTGCGCTACGCTTTGCCGGGACGGCCCTTGCCGCCCCTCGCTACGGCAACCCCTGAGAATTCCGGGCTAATGGGGTGTCTCAGCTTCAGCACAAGCATACCCGCACCAGTTGCATCGGCAAAGAGGAAAGTGCGGCTTTTCAAGCAAAAACCTGAATGCTTCGCCGACGATCCGCATCATCGGCCCGTCACATCTGTCGAGCCGTCACTTCGGACTCGTACTGAATGTCAGGAGGCTGCCCAGGGAAGGGTTCCTTGTTTTCCGGCACTTTCTGACGGTTCTCAGACGTGAGGAATAGCGTCGTCCTGTCTTCGGCCGGGCGGCCTTTCCCAGCCAGCTTTTCCTGCAGAGGCGCCCAGCAATCGGCACAGATGTCGTAGACACGGCCCTCGATCTGTTTGGGAAAGCAGTCCTTCAATTGGTTGCAAAGATCGCATTTGTAGACAATCATCGAAACTCCTTGGCCGGCGCCGGATGGGGCGCTGGATTGGATGCAGCGTCGCACGCTCAACCTGATATCGTCAAGTCGCCGACTCGATACAGCTGGCGCCTTTCACTGAAGCGTGCGGGGGCGAGGAGCGAGGCAACTTCGGCCCTTTGGAAACCTGCTTTTCAAAGCTTCAGCCCATCGCTGCCTACCGGGAAAGGAGAAATGATGCAGGAGCGAATCCAGTTGCTGAACGGGGTGTTCTTGGTGCTGGCCTTGGCGGGGCTGTGCACACCGACGTTGGGGGCAGGCTATGAGGATCTGCAGGCCATATGGAGGGAAGCGCTGGACTTGCGCACAATTCCTCAGGTGGGCGGAATCCCCGATTACAGGCCGCAAATAGTATCGGCACGCAAAGCAGTATTGGACGGGCTGCAACGCCGCTTGGAGGCAATCGACCCCAGTAGTTGGAGCATCCCCCAACGGGTGGACTACCTGATGGTTCGCGCCCGGCTGGACGAGATGGACTTCGAGTATCGCATCACCCGTCCCTGGGCACGCGATCCCGGCCTCTATCACGACTTGATCCGGCGAGTCCCCTACCAGCAGACCCCTCTTGCGCCCGAAGAGTTCGAGGCATTCCGCAAGCGCCTTCAAGCCGTCCCCCGCATCCTCGTGCAGGCCCGCGCCAATTTGACCGAAGCCTCTGCCGAGCTGGCTCGTCTGGTGATCGACCGCATGGAACGCTCCGACGGCGTGGGGCAGGGGGAGCCGCTGCGCGATCCCCCTCCGGACGGTACGTTGGGCTGGTACGAGGATCTGCTGGGCCGCTTGAAACAGCATCACCCGGAGCTGGCTGCAGATGCCCAGCAAGCGGCCTCCTCAGCCGAAGCATTCAGTGTCTGGCTGCGCTCCAACCTGAGCCGCATGAGTGCACCGGCGGCCATCGGGCTCGATCATTACGACTGGTACCTGAAGAATGTCCGGCTGATGCCCTACACGGCGGCCGATCTGGAGGTGCTGGGCATTCGCGAAATCGATCGTGCGCAGGCCTTTCTTCAAATCGAACGCAACAAGAACCGGCTGTTGCCCGAACTGCCTGCGGCTTCCTCAAAGCAGGAGTATGATGGGGCCGTCCGCAAGGCGGAAGGACAGATCCGTGAGATGATCCGGCAGCAAAGATTGCTGACCATCCCCCCTGAATCTCCAAGCCAGTTCGAAACCGACGCCTTTTGGATCGTGCGTCCGGGCGGCAAGCGCCATTTTTGGGAGGAGCTGCAGTACCGCAATCCTCTCAACAACCACATTCACGCCTCCATTCCGGGCCATCGTTTTGACAGTTGGCTGCAGCGACGGATCATGCATCCCATCCGGGGCTTTTTCCGGGACGGAGGGCGTGCCGAGGGCTGGGCATTCTATATTGAGGAGATGTTCCTGCAGGCAGGATTGCTGGACGACCTTCCCCGCGTCAAGGAGCTTTTCTATATCGCCCAGCTGGCACGGGCAGTCCGCATCCCAGCCGAGATCAAGATGCAAAGCGGGCAGATGAGCCTGGAGGAAGCCGTCCAATTCATGGTGGAACGAGTCCCCTTTATGGAGCCCGACCTAGCCCGATATGACCTGGAAATCTATTTGCGCCGCCCCACCTACGGGCAAAACTACGTCAGCAGCAAGATCCAGATGGAACACCTGCTGGCCGACCGGGCCAGGCAACAAGGCGATCAATTCAAGCTGGGCGTCTTTCACGACAAGTTTCTGTCCTACGGGATGATCCCCATCTCCCTGATCCGCTGGGAGATGACAGGCTTGGAGGATGAAGTAAAGGCATTCTGGGAGCGGTGAGAAAAGTGCGCTTGCGAACATTGTCGGCTTTGGGTTCATGCAATTTCACGGTTCGTCCTCGGCAGCCAGCCAAACTTTGTCAGGGCTCACAGGATCAGGCTGCTCGGCCCCCAAATTGGCTGGATCGATGTCGGCCAGGATGAAGTTCTCGGGCGGGATCGGCGAACCCGACAGGCGGCGCAGCAGCGCCAATTGCCCGGCATGGGTCATGGCATCGCTGAATGGGCCCTGCAGCATCCGCTCCACCGTGGTGTTCTCAAAGGGGCCCTGCCTGCTCAGGAGGGAGGCCAGGTCTTCCAGGATGCCGTGGAATCGCTGCTCTTCTTCCGCCATGCTTGCAAGCCGCTCAGGACGCCAAACGCCGCCGATGAAAAAAGTGCGGGCATAGCCCAGTACGCTGCTCATGTGGCGCAGTAGCTCGTGGGGGGTGCGCACCCCAGGACCAGCCCGAAAATCCGCGAATGTATCCGGCGCGCCGCGCAGGGCTTTCTGGGTTCGATAAGCCAACGCCGCCAGAAAATGATGCAATAGCTGCCTCTTGTCGTCCATGAAAGGATTCTACAACCCTGATCTGCCTTCGAAAATGGTATCCTCTACAGCGCGCTTGGGCGTCGGCCTGCCCATGCCTTGCGATCTTGGCCGACGCTTGAACCTCTTGGGTGCCTGCCGCCATCTGAATGGGGCATCGGGTCTTGCAGGCTGACGAGGGGCGCCGGTATCTGTTGGGTCGACAGACGCACAAAAATTTCAGGTGTCGCTGTCGATTTTCCTTGCCAGGAGTGGTTCGATGCGAAAAACCATTGCTTGCATTGTTTTTTGCTTCCTTTTCGTTTCTCTTTCCGCGCAGCGCAGAGTGGCCCTCTTCGAGCCTCAGAGGACCGACCCTGAGCTGGTTTTCGACACCAATGAGGTCCCGTTGGATGTCAACTTCATTGGCGAGGCGAACTTTTCTCCCAACTTGGTGTTCACTCCTGACTCGCACCGGGCATTCGTCAGCTTCCCCGCTTCGGATCAGGTGGGCGTCTTTGATGCCCGCACCGGCACTTTGATCGCCGCGGTTCAGGTTCGGTCCAACCCCGTCACTTTGACCATGACGCCGGACGGGAGCAAGGTGGCGGTGACATGCCTCTTTTTGGAAGAGAACACGCCTCGCCCGGACAATTCCAGCGGCGACCGTGTGGGCGCCGTCTCCATTATCGATGTCGACACGCTGCAGGTCAGCAGCCTGGACCTGCCGGAAACCGTTTTTTCCTTTGCCAGCAACATCGTTTTCAGCAACGACAGCCGTACCGGCTTTGTCGCTTCGACGGGGACGGACGAGTTGATCCGATTTGACGTCGATACGGCGACGGAGGCTGGCGCCAGGCTGGCTTTCGAGGACGGTACCAGGCCGATTTCCATCACCATGTCCCCGGACGGCAGCTTCTTCGGGGTGGTGCTGGTAGGTTCCAGCGCCATCGACCGTTTGGAGGTGCCGGACTCGATTCAGATCATTGATACGGCAACTTTTTCGATCAGCAAAAACTTGGCCTTCACGGTGGAAGAGGGTGAGCTTCCCTACGATTTTCAGGCCAGCAACAATATCGCTTTTTCTCAAGACGGCAGCCTGGCCCTGATAGGAGAGCAGTCCAACAGCTCGGTGGCCGCTGCTGCCGGATTCCCCCCTCAACTCGTCGCAGACCAGGCTCTGCTGATCGATATCGAAAACGAAGAGCTAGCCGGTGTCTTTTCACTGGGCACCGGGCTCACCGGTGGAGTGGCGGGCGGTGCCTTCACCACGCCCGACGGCCGGTTTTTTGTGATCCTGACCGCTTCCGACATCGGAGTCATCAACATCGAAAGCCAGGTCATCCTCAACGTCACTCCCATCCGAAGCCAGTTCCAGCCTTCCAGCCGGCCCGCTTTCACCTCTGATGGCAAGATGTTCATCACAGCGCCCCTCACAGATTTTCTCATGACTTTCGATCCATCCACAGGCGATGTCATGCGGGGGGTTTCGATCGGCGGGACTGTGGAACGGCCGATTCAGGAGACATCCCTCTTCGTGCCTTCTGGCCCCATGCAGGTGGCCGTCTCACCGGACCAGAGCTTGATCGCCGCCGTGCATTTCAACGCCAACAGCGTAGAGTTGCTTCAGCCGGCCTTCAACCTCACCAGCCCGCAGTTCATCTCCGAGAACCTCGATACGACAAGCGATGATCCCCCGGACACCATCCCGCCTGGCGAAAGATTCTTTACCGGAGTTGCCTTCAGCAACTACGGCGATCAGGATGCCGAAATCATCGCTACGGCATTCGACTCACTGGGATTCCCCATCGGGAACCTCTTTGGGCCAAACGTCCCCATCGGCCTTCAGCTCATCCTCGCCGACCCCAACCCGATCCAGGTCTGCGACGGCGGGCTGGGGCAAACCACCATCTCGTGGGATGCCACCGGAGTGACCGAGGAAGTCGAGATCAGAGTCGGCTCAATCGATGGGACTCTTCTGGCCACGGGAGAGGCCACGGGCTCGGTGGAAACCGGGCAATGGGTGACCGACGGGATGACTTTTCTGCTCATTGATCAATCCACAGGCGACATCATCGACTTCGTCGTCGTCTTTCTGACCGACCTGGGTTGTCCGGAGACCTTGATCGTGGCTGTGCCCAACCCGATTCAGGTCTGCGATGATGGATTCGGCCGGACGATCATCGGTTGGGACGCCACCGATGTCTCCGAAGAACTCGACGTCGAGGTCCGTATCGGCTCAGCCGACGGAGACGTGCTGGCCGCCTCTGGAGCAACGGGTTCCAGGACAACCGGCAACTGGGTGACGGACGGCCTGACCTTTTTCCTCATCGATCAGTCCGACGGAGAGGTTTTGGACACCGTCACCGTCAACCTGACCGAGGAGGGCTGCGTCAATCCCGCCACCCTGGAAGTGCAACCGGATGAACAGGTCAGTTTCACCGTCAACAGCTTTCTCACACCGGAGACCCCGATCAATGAAGAAAGCGATCCGACCAGACGGAATATCGACGGCTGGATGGATCTGGACAGCGATGTGTCCACCCTGGCCGGGATGTTCCTCTCCTTCGACGGCGAATTGAACAGGATGGATGGAGGCACCTTGCAGAGCGAGGCCCTCCCCTTCGCCATTTTTCCGGAGGTCCGCATCGACGAAGGGTTTTCCACCCGGCTCGAAATCACAAACACCAACCTCAGCTCGATTTTCCTCTTCTTGGACCTCTTCAACTCGGACGGGACTTTCGTCGGTTCTGCCCAGGCGCAGGTTCCGGCCCGCAGCCGCCGCGTCTTCCCTCTCCTGGGCGACCCCAACGACGTGGACGACATCGGGCTTTACGACGGGCTGCAACGGATCATCGCCACCCCCAACCCCATCCAGATCTGCGATGACAGCCTGGG
>JANQFM010000462.1 GCA_028277865.1 Acidobacteriota bacterium | reverse complement strand
GGTAGCGAGCCACCTCATACCTCCAAAGAGTTTCTGATCTGGAGATTCGATTGGCCCCCTCCGGGGCCGGTTTAGGGAGGCGGATCGCTTCTTGACAGTCTTGTGAACTTCTTGCGGGCCTAGGCGGCCCTAGGAATCTGCGCGCCGCAAGGCTGCAAGGTTTTGTAAGGGAGGTCAGAGACCGGAGCCGGAGGCCGGCAAAGCGGGAATGGAGAAGGCGGACAACGATACGGCTTGCTACCCTCCTTTTCCGCCCCTCCGCTTTCCGGGCGGGCTAGCGCCCTATGCGACTTTGTTCGCCCGCTTCGCTCGAAGGCGCGAAATCCCCGTTCCGAGGTGCCAAGATGCTAAAACCACCCTTTGATGATCTGATGGACCGTACGCAGAAAGTGCTGCTGGTCGGGTTCCAGGATCAAGACAACCTGGGCCTGCGCTATCTGATGTCGGCCGTTAACGCTTCGGGCCATCAAGCCCGCATCATGAGCTACGATTCCGATCCGGATAAGATCCTGGCCCGCATCCGCCGGGACCGCCCGGACGTAATCGGATTCTCGCTCATCTTTCAGTACATGGCGCCGGATTTCGCCCGAGTCATCGAGTCTCTGAGGAAGAACGGAGTGACGGCCCACATCACCATGGGCGGCCATTATCCCAGTTTCGAATTCGAAGAGATCTTAAAACGCATTCCCGGCCTGGATTCGGTAGTGCGCTTCGACGGCGAACACACCCTGGTCCGGATCTTGAACTGCCTGGCCGAGGGTTCCGAATGGCGCAACATCGACGGGATCGCCTTCCACGGCCCTGATCATGAAATCCAATCCACGCCGTTGGCCACGCCCGAGGCGGGACTGGACAATCTGCCCTGGCCCGACCGGAAATCGATCGACTACGAGGGCCATCCCATGCCCACCGCATCGGTGCTGGGCAGCCGGGGATGCCCCTGGGATTGCTCGTTCTGCAGCATCCGGCCCTTTTACGAAGCCCAGGGCGGCCGGCTGCGCCGACTGCGCTCGCCACGTGCGGTAGTCGATGAAATGATCGACCTGCACCGCAGTCGGGGCGTGCCCATCTTCCTTTTCCAGGACGACGATTTCCTGGCCGGAGGGCTAGGTGCCAAGCGCTGGGCCCGGCAAATCGCAGACCTGATTGTGGAAGAAGGCCTGGCCGACCAAGTCGCTTTCAAGATCAGTTGCCGATCGGACGAGATCCGGCACGACCTGTTGCGACAATTGATGGAGGGCGGGCTGACGCATGTCTACATGGGAGTCGAGGCGGGAACCGAGCAAGGACTGCTGAACATGAACAAGCGTCTCAAGCCCGAGGCCCATTTGAAGGCCGGCCGGATCCTGAAGGAGCTGGGGCTGTCGTTCGATTTCGGCTTTATGCTCATGGAGCCTTACTCCACCTTCAGCACCATCCGGGGCAACATCGATTTCCTGGAGGAGTTCATCGGCGACGGCTGGTCGGTGGCGCCCTTTTGCCGCATGCTTCCCTATGCCGGAACTCCCATCAAGGCCAAGCTGGAAGCGGAAGGCAGGATGCGGGGCTCGCCCTTCGAGCCCGACTACAAGTTCCTGGATCCCAAGCTGGACCTTTTCTACGATTGGATGGTCCGCACCTTCTACCGGCGCAACTTCACCTCCCAGGGGCTGTGCCACATCTTGCGGGGCATGCTCTTCGAAGCTCATTTGAGGCTGCCGGGGCGCAATCAAGTGTCCCCTGCCCAGCAGGCCTACATCCACCACTTGACCGCTGTCTGCAACCGCATCGCCTGCTACACACTGCGCTCAGCCCTGGATCATGTGCAGGCCACTCCGCTTGCCAAGCTCCAGGAGTCCCCTGGCTACCTGGACGGCTTGACGGCCCACGAACAGCAGCAGGAAGAGCGCCTCACCTCCGAAATCTCCCAGTACTATGAATGGGTCCACCAGGACTTCAGCCCCATTCCAGGACCGGTGGGCGGAGGCTTTGACAAGACCTGGACCTTCAACAGCGGCGATCGCGAAGCGGCCGGCATCGAAGCAGCCTAGGAGTCTGCGCGGCAGAAAATTGATCTACTGCGAAAGCGGTAGAATCGGCCCATATTCCCCCGATTTTTCGGCAAATAGAGCGACTATGAGCCTCA
>JANQFM010000453.1 GCA_028277865.1 Acidobacteriota bacterium | reverse complement strand
GCCGGACAGGCGAGATACGTTTGACGAAAGCGGCTTGTTCTTTTCCGCCACTTCCAAGCCGTGTGCCCGCAGCAGCAATTCGACGATGTGGCGGGCGCGATCTGCAGGCAGCGCATCGACGTTGCGGTGAACGTCCGACAGGATGCTGCGCGCCTCGTTGTCAGGCTTCTTGTGCCTGGAAAGCTGCTGAAGGCGAAAAATGTGATGGATATCGACCAGCCCTTCCCCGAAGAGCAGCAACACTGCCGGAAGGGGCGACAACTCCAGCAAGACGCCCAACAGGGACTTGAGCAGCACCCCGGCGTAAGGCTGCAAGCCGGACTTGCTCTTGTGGGCCTCGGAGTGGATATCCCGCAGGCGGCCATCCGCCTTGAGATGCTCGGGCAATTGTTGAAGCGACTGCCTGATGAGTCGGCGGTGGTCGCGGGCCTGCCGCGGCTTGAGGCTTTCTTGCGAGCTGACCCGGATGCGGTCGACCCGGTATTCGACGCGGTAGGATTCCGCTTCGGCGCTCAGCCCGCAATAGGTGACAGCCGCCGGACGGACTCGCCGGTCGGCTGAATAGACCCCGCAAACCATCTCGGTGTCCCGGCCCGAACGGTTGAACGTGACGCAGGGCAAGACGACGTAAACAACCGGCGCCGGCCCCGATTGGTCCTGGATGTCGATGATGCACTTGCGGGCTTGAAGGCGGGCGTTGACGATGGCCGCGAAGAGGCTCCTTAGAGCGGGACCGACCTGCTGAGGATCGTTCAGCGTTCGGACGCGCTGTCTGCCTTCAGAGTGAAAGACCTCCCTCAATTCCTCTGTAAAAGGAGCATGCTTCCCCTCCAGCAAAGCGTGCAGCGCCCCGCAAAAAAAAGAGTCCCCCCGGTAGCGGGCCATCTTCCCATAGCTGGGGCCCTCTGCGCCACGCACCACCGAAACGTGGGAATTCAACTTGACCAGCATGAAGGTGTAGGGCGCATCCTCCTGTGAATCGGCGAAGTGAGCTTCGGCGATTCGCACCGAGCCCCACTCATAGCGACCTCCCAGATTGGCGGTGCGGAAAGGGTAGGCGGAGGCGAACTTGAGCTGAGGCAGAAATTGCTCTGCGAAGCGCCTCTGAAAGATGTCGCAGCATTCCTTTTCGGCCTCGTCCGAGCAGCCCACCTGCATGGCGCCCACCCGAGGCGGGCGCAGGTCGCGTACGAAGAAGGTCAGGGTCCGCATCAGGTCTTCGAGATAGGTCTCATGACCGATGAGTTTGTAGAGGACTTCGAGTTGAGATTCCACTGTGGACTTGGCCTTCTGATCGGAAGAAAAGGATTCTTAATCCAGACTGCTTCCTCGGCCTACACAGTTTTGCAGCCTGAAGGGCTTCAGTCAATCTTGCACTGGAGTTTCCCCGTTTCGCCCGATCTGCTCGATTTGTTTTGAAAGCAGCAGATAAAGGCTTGATTGATCTGCATCAAGCGCGCATACTTGTGCATATGAGAACGACCCTAAACATCGATGACAGCCTGCTTGAGCGTGCGGCTGACCTCACTGGGATCGCAGAGAAGACCGCCTTGGTGCGTCGCGGCCTTGAGGCGCTCATCGCCCTGGAAAGCGCACGCCGCCTGGCAGCTTTGGGCGGTTCCGAGAAAAAGCTCGAAACAACTCCACGCCGCCGCTCGAGTGCAGCATGATTTTAGCCGACACCTCGGTCTGGGTGGATCATCTGCGCAAGAGCAGCCAAGAACTGTCGGCGCTGCTGAATGAGGGGCTGATCGTCTGTCACCCGTTCGTGATCGGAGAGTTGGCCTGCGGCAATATGCGCAACCGGGAAGAGATCCCGTTCCTTTTGGCGACGCTTCCCCCGGCCACTATTGCCCAACACGATGAAGTCATGCGCTTCGTGTCCGATCGCAAGCTTCATGGCAAAGGCCTGGGCTGGATTGACATGCACCTGCTCGCGTCCACCTTGCTCACGGGCTGTACTCTTTGGACGAAGGACAAGGCTTTGGCGGCGGCGGCACGGGCAGCCGGTGTGGAGGCATGAAGCGCTTGGCACAGTGTTCGCATCCACGGCATGCTCTACGCCCGCGGCGCACTAGGCCGCTAGGGTTTCAGGGTTCTTCACGATTGAGTCAAATTTGGCTGCAAGGGGTCCGGCGGCGGTCAGGAGTTCCGGGTTCCGGGCTCCAGGCTCCAGGTTCCGGATTCCAGAGTCCGAGTCCCGAAAACCCGGAACCTGGAACCTGGAACCCGAAATCCTTCTGCGGTCGGTCTGAGGCGCTGCCTCGCTAGGCCTATCCAGCCAAGCCGTCATCGGCCCCGCACGTATTAATATATTTGCATGAAGACCATCGGTTCCTATCTGGCTTCGCTGCTGGCGGGCGGCGGCAAGCTGCGCCGGCAGCTCGCGCCGTTCGTGAAATACGTCCTCCTCCTCGTCGGGGTCGTCCTGCTCTACGGCTGGCTTTTCCACTTGATCATGGCCTGGGAGGGCCAGGACCACTCGTGGTTTACCGGGATCTACTGGGCGCTCACCGTGATGAGCACTCTCGGTTTCGGTGATATCACTTTCGAAACCGACCTGGGCCGCGTGTTCAGCACCGTGGTGCTGCTGTCCGGGGTGGTGCTTCTGCTCATCATCCTCCCCTTCCTCTTCATCCGGCTGGTGTATGCACCTTGGCTCGAACAGCAAAGCAGCCGACGCATCCGGGAACTCCAGTCTGTGCCGGAGGAAGTTTCGGGCCATGTGCTCATCTGCGTCAACGATCCCATCGCTCTAAGGCTCATCCGGCGGCTCAAGCTGGCGGGCGTGGCGGCCTATGTGATCGAGCCCGAAGCCGATTTGGCGATGCGCATGCAGGACATGGGCCTGCCGGTCGTCAGCGGCGAGATCGACGCCGTCGAAACCTATCGGGCCGCAGGTGCCTCGCGGGCTCGCCTCGTCTTGGCCAACGCATCGGATACGGTCAACTCCAACATCATCCTCACGGTGCGCGAGCTGTCCAAATCCGTGCCGGTCGTCGCGCTGGCCCAAGTGGAGGAGTCGGTCGACATCCTGGAGCTGAGCGGGGCTACCCACGTACTGCCCATCCCCAAGCGGCTCGGCGAGCACCTCGCCAACTGGGTGAGCGCGGGGACGGCCCGTGCCAACGTGATCGGCCAGTTTCACGACCTCCTGCTCGCCGAGTTCCCGGTGCACAACACGCCGCTGCTGGGCCGGACCATCCGGGAGACGCGCCTGCGCGAGGTCACCGGAGTCACGATCGCCGGGGTGTGGGAGGTGGGGCGGCTCCATCCCGCGCGACAGGATTTCGAACTGTCGCCTCTCAGCGTGCCGGTGGCGATCGGTACGGCGCAACAGATCGAGGATCTGAACGACATGCTGGTGATCTTCGACGCCAATCCGAATCCCGTGCTCATCATCGGCGGCGGCAAGGTGGGGCGGGCGGCGGCCCAAGCCCTCAAAGCGAGGCAGATCACTGTCCATATGGTGGAGCGCAATCCGGACCTCAAGCCCAAGATCGCCGGCATTCCCGACCGGTTGTTCCTGGGCGATGCCGCCGACCGGCAGGTACTCGACCAGGCGGGGATCGCCGAAGCGCCGACAGTCCTTCTCACCACGCATGACGATGCGATGAACATCTACTTGACGGTCTACTGCCGGCGGCTCAACCCCGCCGTGCGCATCCTCACCCGGGCCACGCACGAGCGGAACGTCAAGGCGATCCGGCGCGCCGGCGCAGACTTCGTCCTGAGCTATACGTCCATTGGGGTGCAAACAGTGTACTCGATCGTCCAGGGGCAAGAGCTCGTCATGCTCGGCGAGGGCGTGGACCTCTTCTACTTGCCTCTCCCGCCCTCGCTGGCCGGCAAGACGCTTGCCGAGGCGGAAATCGGCGCCCGCACCGGCCTGAACGTGATCGCACTCCAGGAGGACGGGCAGATGGTCACGAATCTGCGGCCCGATCAGCAGCTGACGGAGGGCTCGGTGCTGGTCGCCCTGGGCAGCGCCGAGCAGCGGCAGAGCTTCGAGACAGTCTACGATTAGGCTTTAGCCCAGATTTCTCATGGGTCGCCGTCGCGAGGGGCCGTATGCGCGCAACGCAACACTTTCAAGGCGCCCTCTTGGTCGAGCTGATGCCTGACAACGACCTGAAGCAGCCGGACCTGCTGCGTTAAAAACCATCACAACATGGCTTGTGCCAGTCTATAATGCCTCCCTTGATGAAAGAGACGACTATGGAACAGCTCCTGCAGCAACTCGAAGATTCCGTTGCTCAGGCTCACGACGACATCCTGCAGTTCTTCCGGGAGATCGTGGCCATCCCCAGCATGGACAGCCAGATCGAAGAGGTCGGCCGACGGGTCGGAGAGGAGATGAAAAGGCTCCGATTCGACGAGGTCTACACCGACAAGTACGGTTCGATCGTGGGGCGGATCGGCCAAGGCGAGAGAATCCTCCTTTTTGACAGCCATCTGGACACGGTTGGAATCGGCGACGAGGCTCAGTGGGAGTGGGATCCCTTCCAGGGCAAGGTGGAAGGCGGCATGCTCTACGCCCGCGGCGCACTGGACGAAAAAGGCAGTACGCCGGGCATGATCTACGGGATGGCCCTGGCCCGCGACCTGGGGCTGCTGGAGGGCTTCACGCTCTATTACCTGGGCAATATCGAAGAGGCCTGCGACGGAGTGGCTTGCCAGGCCTTTCACGAATGGCAAAAGGTATCCCCCGACTTCGTTGTCATCGGGGAGCCGACCAGGATGCAGGTCTACCGGGGGCACAAGGGACGCCTGGAGCTGGAGGTGGTCAGCAAGGGCAAAAGCGCCCATGCCGCCAGCAACTTCCTCGGGGACAACGCCATTTACAAGATGCTGCCCGTGATCGACAAGATCGACAAGATGGATGCCGTGCTGCCCTCGGACGAATTCCTGGGCCAGGGGCGCATCACCGTCAGCCGCATTTCCAGCATCAGCCCCAGCGACAACAGCGTCCCCGATGAGTGCCGCATCTTCATCGACCGCCGGGTCACCTTCGGCGAGACCAAGCAGAGCGTCCTCGATTCAGTCCGAAGGATCCTTCCGCCTGGGCGGGAAGGGGACTTTCAGATTCGGGAATTGGTCTACGACACCCCCAGTCACACCGGTGCCGTCTTCGAGTACGAAAAGTATTTCCCGGCCTGGGCGCTGGAGGAGGATCACCCGCTGGTGGCGGCGGGCAAAGGGGCGGTGAGTGCGCTCTGGGGAAAAGGAGCTCCGGCCGGCAAGTGGGATTTTTCCACCAACGGCAATTACTGGTGCGGCAAGGCGGGCATCCCCAGCATCGGTTTCGGGCCGGGCGATGAGATCTACGCCCACTCGGTGCAAGAGCACGTGCCGCTGGAGGATGTGGTCGAGGCCACCAAGTTCTATGCCCTGCTGCCCAAGATGATCAGATAAGAAGGATTCGCGCAAAGACGCAAAGAACGCAATGTTTTTTTAGTGCCTTCGCGATTTGGCGCCTTGGCGCGATTTTCCCTGGGAGGCTTTGATGGAGACCGGACTTCGCGGACGCGACATGATCACTGCACAGGAGTGGTCGCGGGCCGAGATCGATACAGTGCTGGAGGTGGCCCGCGACCTGAAATGCAAGCGGGCCATGGGCGTCCCTCACGCCTATTTGCGGGACAAGGTGCTGTCGATGCTCTTCTTTTTCACCAGCACCCGCACCCGCAACAGCTTCGAAGCCGGCATGGCCCAATTGGGAGGCCACGCCCAGTTCGTGGACAGCACCACCACCCAGATCAGCCACGGCGATACGGCCAAGGAAATCGGAGAGATCCTGGGCCGCTACAATGACGCCATCGCCATCCGTCAGTGCGATTGGGGAGAGGGCAACCGCTACATCCGGGAAGTGGCTGAGGCCAGCCGGGTCCCCGTACTCAACATGCAGTGCGATCACTACCACCCTTTTCAGATCCTGGCCGACTTGATGACCATCATCGAGCGGAAAGGCGATCCCCGCGGACTGACGGTTAACGTCAGCTATGCCTACGCCACCAGCTATCAAAAGCCTTTGAGCGTCCCCCAGAGCCTCATCCTGCTGCTGACCCGCTTCGGTATGAACGTGCGCCTGACCCATCCGCCTGAATTCAACCTGCTGCCCGACTTGGTCGAACAAGCCAGCGAAAATGCCCGGCGCCACCAGGGATCGCTGGAGATCGTGGACGACTTCGAAGCCGGCTTCAAAAATGCCGACGTGGTCTATCCCAAGAGCTGGGGCTGCATGATGACCACCACCGACCACCAGGAATCGGCCCGCATCAGCCGGCAGTACAGCGACTGGATCGCCGACGAACGCCGCATGGCCCTGGCCAAGCCGGACGCCGTCTACCTGCACTGCCTGCCGGCCGACCGCAACGTGGAGGTCAGCGACAGCGTCATCGACGGCCCTCAAAGCCTGGTCTACCGTCAAGCCGAAAACCGCCTGCACGTGCAAAAGGCGGTCATGGCGCTGACGATGTGAGGAGGGGCGTTCACGCAGAGGCGCAGAGACGCAGAGGGAGTTAGCAGATGGATCCTCTCTTCTTCCTCTCCGCGCCTCTGCGTCTCTGCGTGAAACCTCCTGGAGCCGCTGCCAATGAGCAACAAGGCCGTTTTTGCAGTGGGCGGAAATGCGCTGATCAAGGATTCCGCCCATCAGTCGGTCGAGGACCAGTACCGGACGGCAGGTGAGGCGGCAGCCCACATCGCAGACATGATTGAGGATGGTTGGGAGGTGGCCATCACCCACGGCAACGGACCTCAGGTGGGCTTCATCCTGCGCCGCTCCGAATTGGCCGCCCGCGAACTGCACCAGGTTCCCCTGGACGTCTGCGACGCCGACGCTCAGGGCGCCATCGGCTATGCCCTGCAGCAAAACCTGCAGAATACCTTCCGCCAAAGGGGAATCGCCAAAACGGTGGCCACTTTGATCACCCAGACCGAAGTCAGCCCCACCGATGCGGCTTTCTCCCGTCCCAGCAAGGCCATTGGCGGATTCTTGAGCCGGGAGCAAGCGCTGCGCCGCCGCCAAAAGGACGGCTGGCAAGTCGTTGAAGACTCGGGGCGGGGCTGGCGGCGTGTGGTTCCATCCCCGGATCCCCTCAGGATTGTGGAGGCCGAAGCAATCCGCTCGATGCTCTCCAGTGGCGTGGTGACCATCGCAGCCGGAGGAGGCGGCATTCCGGTGGTGGAGGAAAATGGCATCCTGCACGGAGTGGCCGCCGTCATCGACAAGGATCTGACCGCCGCCTTGCTGGCCCAGGTGGTGGAAGCCGATCTGCTCTTCATCTGCACCAGCATCGAAAAAGTCGCTCTCGACTGGGGACGGCCCACTCAAAGGTGGGTCGCCCGGATGAACCTGGACGAAGCCCGAAAACACCTGCAAGAAGGGATCCACTTTGGGGAAGGCAGCATGCGGCCCAAGATTCAGGCCGTGGTCAACTACTTGGCCAAGGGAGGGCAGCGGGCCATCATCACCAGCCTGGAGCAGGCCCGTCAGGCACTGCGCGGCAAGACAGGCACCCATTTTCTGCCATGAAACATGTCACTCATCTCGAATGCCTCATCTGCGGCCGCAAATATCCTCCCGGCGAGGTGGACTACGTCTGTCCCCGCCACGGCAACCAAGGCATCCTTGAGGTTGCCTACGACTACGAGCGGATCCGCCATCGCGTCAACCGCAGCGGCGGGCTGGGCAGCAATATGGACAGAAGCATGTGGCGCTACAAGCACCTGATGCCCATGGACCCCGATTCGCCGCTGCCTCCATTGCAGGTGGGCTGGACCCCCTTGCAGCCCCTGACCTCCCTGCAGGATCGGATGGGGCTGCGAAACGTATTCCTCAAGGACGACGGGCGCCAGCCCACGGCTTCGTTCAAGGACCGGGCCAGTGCGCTGGCCGTCGTCAAGGCAGGAGAACTAGGCGCGGAAATCATCGCCACGGCCAGCAGCGGCAATGCGGCTGCGGCCCTGTCGGGCATTTGCGCCAGCCTTCAGCGAGCCAACCTGATCTTCGTCCCCCAATCGGCGCCCCAGGCCAAGATCACCCAGCTATTGGTCTATGGCTCGACGGTCCTGCTCGTCGAAGGGAGTTATGACCAAGCCTTCGATCTGTGCCTGCAGGCCGCTGCCGAGTACGGTTGGTACAATCGCAGCACAGGCTTCAATCCTTACATGAGCGAAGGGAAAAAGACCGCCGCCTATGAGATTTGCGAGCAACTGAACTGGCAGGCGCCCGACGCCGTGCTGGTGAGCGTAGGCGACGGCTGCATCATCGGCGGCTTGCACAAGGGCTTTCGGGATTTGAAGGCGCTGGGCTGGATTCAGCAGATTCCTCGGCTGATCGGCGTGCAGGCCTCGGGAAGCGACTTCCTGGTCCAGGCCTGGGAGAATAACGAAGACGTGCTGGCCAAACCCCCGCTGGTGGCCCGCACGGTGGCCGACAGCATCAGCGTGGGGCTGCCCCGCGACCGAATCAAGGCCATGGCGGCGGTTCGCCAAAGCGGGGGTGCCTTCATCCGGGTCAGCGATGAGCGGATCCTGCAAGCCATTCCGGATTTGGCGCGCTGCAGCGGGGTCTTCGCCGAGCCGGCCGGGGCGGCGGCCTTCGCTGGATTGGGCAAGGCTCTCGAGCTGGGCCTGGTCGGCAAGAAAGAGCGGATCGTGGTGGTCAACACCGGCAACGGGCTCAAGGACATCCCCAGTGCGATGCGGGCCGTCGAGGCAGCGGGGGGCAAGGCTCATCGGGTGGAAGCCGGCATCGAGAGTGTGAGGCGGGTGGTTTCGCGCAACGACGCAAAGGACGCAAAGGCAAATGATCGATTTGACGATTCACGATCAGGAGGTGTTGGATCGGGCTGTTGAAAGGGCGCGCCAGAAGGGGATCCTCGTCCCCACGCTGGAGCAGCAGAAGGATCCCATGAAGATCCCCCAGGGAATCCGGACCAGGCTCAGCAAGGTGGGGCTGTGGGATCTCGATCCGCTCAACTTGTTCCGCATCAGCTGGCACAATCAGCCGCTGGAGCGGGGTGGCGGATTCGGCGGCGTCAATTTTCTGGAATTCCCCTCTCAGTTAACGGGGGTGTCGGCCCGAATCGTCTGCCTGGTCGGCAAGTGGTTCCCCACCGGCGCCCACAAGGTCGGTGCCGCCTTCGGTTGCCTGGTGCCGCATCTGGTGACGGGCCGTTTCGATCCCACACGTCAAAAGGCCGTCTGGCCCTCGACGGGAAACTATTGCCGGGGGGGCGCATACGACTCCCATCTGCTGGGTTGCCAGTCCATCGCGGTGCTGCCCGAGGGCATGAGCCGGGAACGCTTTGATTGGCTGGCACAGGTGGCCGCGGAAGTGATCAAGACCCCGGGTTCGGAAAGCAACGTCAAGGAGATTTTCGAAAAGTGCCGGGAACTGCGACGATCCGGCCAGGATCTGAGCATCTTCAACCAGTTCGAAGAGCAGGGCAACTACCTATGGCACTACGAAGTCACCGGGTCGGCCTTGTTGGAGGTCTTGGAAGAGCTGCTGGGCGACAATCAGGGCTACTTCGCCACCGTTCTCTCCACCGGATCGGGCGGAACGCTGGCGGCAGGCGACTTTCTGAAGCAGCGCTTCCCGGCCAGCAAGATCGCCGCCTGCGAGGCCTTGCAGTGCCCCACGCTGCTCTACAACGGATTCGGCACCCACCGCATCGAGGGGATCGGAGACAAGCACGTGCCCTGGATCCACAACGTCCGCAACACCGATCTGGTCATTGCCATCGACGATGCTGCCGCCCTGGCCGTCATGAGGCTCTTCAACGACAGGGCGGGACGCCACTATTTAACCTCACAAGGAGTGTCGGAGCTGTTGGTGGCATCGCTTGACCAGCTGGGGATCTCCTCCATCGCCAACCTCCTCGCCTGCATCAAGCTGGCCAAGTACTTCGAACTGAGCGCCGATGACCTGCTTTTGACTGTGGCCACCGATTCGATGCAGATGTATGCCAGCCGCCTGCAAGAGCTTCACCAACAGGCAGGCGTCTACACCCGGACCGGCGCAGCCGTCGACTACCACCGCTACCTGATGGGGTGCGCAATCGACCACATGAAGGAGCTGACCTACTACGAGCGGCGCACCGTCCACAACCTGAAGTACTTCACCTGGGTCGAGCAGCAGGGCAAGAGCAGCCAGGAGCTGGAGGCGCAGTGGTACGACCCGGGCTATTGGACCGGGATCCAAGGCTGCGCCAAGGAGTTGAACGCGCGCATCGAGAGCTTCAACCAGCGGACCGGGTTACCGGCCGACGGTGACCCGTAATGCTGGGTGTTCCAAGTGGGCGAAGGGTTTACCCAAGGCTACCTAGACCCCTCTGCTACTCGCTGTACTCCTCCTTGTAATTTCCTTGCTTTGCGCCCTTTGCGTCTTTGCGCGAAACAAAGAAGACTTCCAGTTTCTCCTCCGGCACCCTCGGAGTCAGCCAGCTGACCAGCACGAAGAGCACCAGGCTGACCGCCACTCCCGCTTCCACCGAGTCGATGCCGCCCAGGCCCAGCCGTTCTCCCAGGCCCAGACTCCAGGCCAGGCAGGCCAAAAAGCCCCCCACCATGGAGCTGATGGCGCCGGCGGCGGTACCTCGCTTCCAGTTGACTCCGATGACCACCGGGACGAAAAAGAAGCTGGCGATCAGCTTGGCCTGCTCGATGACAATGGACTGCACGTCACCCAAGCGCTGCAAGGCGAAATAGGCCGGGATGAGGCTGAGCACGACGATACCAATGCGGTTGACCCGCACCAGGTGAGCTTGGCTGGAGGCCGGGCGAAGCAGCTTTTTGTAGATGTCGTGGGCGAATCCGGCGCCGGTGACCAACAGGATCGAGTTGCAGGTCGACATGATGGCCGAAGCCATGGCCACCAGCAACAGTGCTCCCGCCAAAGGCGAGAGCACGCGGAAAGCCAGGATCGAGCTGGCCTGATCGGGCGATTCCAGGACGGGAAAAAGGACTCGCATCAGCATCCCCAGCATCAGGACGCTGCTGCCGATGACGAACTGAAAAAAGATGGAGACGTAAATGGCCCGCCGCACGGTCCGTTCGTCGCGCATGGAGTAAAAGCGGGTGATCTCGTAGGGCGCTGCGCAGATGGAAAGGGCGAAGGCCAGGCCGAATGAGAGCAGTTCGCGCCAGCTGTAGTACATACCGGTCAAGCGGGGATCCAGGTTTTCCAGAAAGCTCCAGGCCGCCGCCGGCCCTCCCGTGTAGTAAAAGAGCACCGGAACCGCCACCAGCAGTCCCGAGACCATGATCAGAGTCTGGACGAACTCGATGTAGGAGCTGCTGCGTACCCCTCCCAGCAAGGTGTAGACCGACGTGCTGGCGATGACCAGGATCATCCCTGCAACGGGAGGTGCGCCGAAGACAGCCCGGGCGATCTCTCCGCTGGCCTGGAACTGGGCCACCAGGTAGATGGTGTAGGAGACGATAATGAGCAGGGCCGAGAGCACCCGGGCCTGCTCGCTGCCGAATCGGGCAGCGATGTAGTCGGGCACGGTCAGGGCGCCCAGGCGGCGCAGCTTGGGGGCCACCCAGAGGGCCGATGCGATCCATCCCGCCCAAACTCCCGCCCAGATGTAAAAAAAGGAAATGCCGGTGGAGTAGTGGCGTCCCAGGGTTCCGACGAAGGTTCCGGCACTGATCTGAGTGGCCGCCAGCACTGCCCCGCCGACGATGGGCCCGATGGTGCGTCCGGCGGCCAGGAAGTCGACCTCGGTGCGGGTCTTGCGGTATCCCCAGAGGCCAATCCCCAGCACGGCGCTGAAGTAGAGGAGGATGACGATGAGGAAGGTAGTGCTCATGGGGATTTCACGTCACGCAGAGGCGCAGAGCCGCAGAGAGGCAGATGAGGGGAAAGAGAACGAGAGAGGTCATTCTGAGGAGGCCGGCAAATCCTGTTCATCCTGTCAACTCTTCTCCCCCTCCTCTGTCTCTCTCCGCGCCTCTGCGCCTCTGCGTGAAACCCTCCGCACCCAGGCCCAGCACCCTGCAACAAGCAACGTCATCCCGATCAGACCCAGGTTGGTGACCAAGCTGGGTGTGAGCAAGCGTGCGCTGTCGCCCTCACGGTTTAGGGGGATGTGTATTTGGCTGGGATGGTTGGCCAAGACGGCACGCAGTCGGCCTGACACCGAGTCGAAGCGGGGGAAACTCTCGCCGTCCAGCCGCAGTCCGTCGGCCAGTTGCAGCTGCAGGCTCAGCGCACTGCTGCCGAATTCCTGCAAGGGAACGAAGAGGGGCAGACGGCCTTCTGGGCTGTTGACTTGGTAGCGGATATCAATCGCGGAATCCGTGCCCTGGGGAGGATCGATGGTCAATCCCAAGTAGCGCTTTTCTTGACGCAGTTGAAAGCCGACAGGTCGGCCTGCGCTGCTGACGTCAATGCTCCGGAACTCCTCTCCAGCGACGGAAAAAGCGGCCATTTTCAGGGCTGGCAGGTTTTTGTAGGAGGCTGTGACTTGGAAATCGCTGGACGAGAGCGCCTCAATCAGTACGTTCGCGGAGCCAGCCGCCGCCAGCGAAATCGATGCGGCAAAGGCAGCCAGTCCGAGGGAGGTTTCGCGCCAAGACGCCAAGACGCGAAGTTCGGAATTCTTTTTTGCGACTTGGCGTCTTGGCGTGATACTCCCCATGCCTCAGTACCCCATCAACTGCCGCGCCGTGCGCAGCATCGCCGCCGTCTCGTAGAAAGTATTGGCCACCTTGTTTCGCTGCCGGATCAGCTCGGCTTCCTGAAGCCTCCACTCGTCCGAACCCTTGGCCAGCCGGGCCAGGTGCCCGAGCTTCCCCAGCTTAGGGACAGTCCCCAACGATTGGGCCGGATCGTGGTCGAAGCGCTCCCCTCGGGCGTAGTTGACCGGCACCAGCCGTCGCGCCAGTTCAATCAGCAGGCGATTGACTTCACTGGCTCGCCCCGTACCCTGCGGCGTTGCAGCAAAGCACTGGAATCCGTGCACTTCCTTTTCCAGGCCGTCCAGCTCATCGAAAACCGGATCGAGGGGAAAAGTGTCACCGTTGGCCTGGCAGCCGGCTTGCAGACCCTCCCTCAACTCCTGCACAACGGGCCGGAAGTCGTAGGGCAGGACCTCGGCATTGAGCACCCGGTTGAGGGCGGTCACGTAAACACCCAGATCCTGCAAGAGCACGTCCCGGTCGGCGATTTGAAGGGTGTCGTCCTCGGTGTGCCAGGCGATGTCGCCGCCGCAGCCTCCCACCGGATAAAAGCCCAGTTCGTCCCGCTGCTGCTTGGGGCGGTTTGAAAGCAGCATAAAAAACGACGACAGGCCGATCTGGTTGAAGGAGTAGTCGCCGGCCCGCAGGGGGCGCAGGCGACGGCTTTGCTTGCCTGTACGGTCGCTGATCGCCTGGCGGCACAAGTCGTCGCATTCCAGCATCCACATCACCTCTTCGAAGTCGCTGGCATGGCGGCAGCCCGGCGAGTCGACGTTGACCTGCCCGATGCAGTGCTTGCGCAACTGCATAGCGAAGCGGTCGGCGTACCAAGTGGAGCCGGCGTAGCGCCCCGTCGAGTGCCCCGGCCACCAGGCGATGCGCAGGCTGCGGCGCAAGAGGCGCCTGGACTTGTGGAAGATCCGCGCCAGTTCCAAAAGGGTTGCGTTGCCGGTGGCGTTGTCCCCGATGCCCTCGTGCCAGCTGTCGTAGTGGCCGTGAACGAGCAAGAACTGCTCCGGCTCGTCTCGTCCCTGGATGTGCACCTCGGGCAGCAGGCACTTCATCCAGCCCTCCTCCAATCGGGTGCTGACAGTGGCCTGCAGGGTGTGCTCTTGCAGCAGTTCCAGCAGCCGGTCCCCGTCGGGACGGTTGATGCAGGCGACGGGCACAGAGGGCTTTCGATGGATATTGGAAGGGGTGGGAGTCCCCCAGATGGTGGTGCATATGCCCTCGTGGATGTTCTCTCCCGGGTGGATGAAGATCTGGGCTGCGGCCCCCATCTTCTCCAGCATGCGTACCGTGGTGGGCATGGCGAAGCCTTCAGTCAGCACCGCCTTGCCCCGCACATCCAGGTCCAGCGAAGAAAAATGGTGATCGAACAGGTCGGTGATGGCCCGGCATTGCTGAGCGGGCACATGCACCAATTGGGCCGTGCGTCCCGGATTGCCGGTGGAAAAGGAAAAAGAGGCCGTCTTGGCGCCCAGCTTCCAGCTTCCCTGGGGCCAGGCGACCTCGACTTGGGCGTCACGGGGCAGGCTGAGGAGCAGTTCCGGCTCGTGCAGGGTGACGGGGATGCCCATTTCCTGCAGCCGTTGGGCGATATAGGTGGCTGCTTCCCGCTCATCCGGGGTGCCCGACTCGCGAATCAGCCCGTTGAAACGCTCCAACAGCTTCCAGCCATGGCTGACGTCCACCAGCTTCAGCAATTCTTCTTCAATGGATTGCAGGCTTTTCATCCCGGCTAGGATGCCCTGGCAGCGCCTCTGAGGCAAGTGAGATTC
>JANQFM010000436.1 GCA_028277865.1 Acidobacteriota bacterium | reverse complement strand
GCCAGAACAGATCCCCCATTCCCTGCTTTCCCCTGAATCGGCCCAGATCGAGGGAGAGGAAGGGGTGATCACCTACATTATCCCCCTCAACTTCATCCCCACATCGGAGTTCCTCAAGATGGCGCAGGTCTACATGTCGGACGGTGCCACGGTGGTGGACTTTGCTCCCTCGAACATCCTCATGATCACCGACTTCCGGCGCAACATCCAGCAGGTGCTCAACCTGGTCGACCTGCTCGATACCCGCTACTTCGACATCAACGACATTGCTCTCATCCCCATCCGCTACAATAATGCGGCTGACGTTGCGGAAGACCTGGGCAAGATATTCGCCCCCAACGACACCGCGGCAGGTGTGCGCATCGTGGCCATCGAAAGGATCAACGCCATATTGGCGGTCACTCACGGCCCGAATGTACTGATGGAGGTCCGCAAGTGGATCGACAAGCTGGACAGCACTTCGAGCGGCAGCAATGTCAAGACCTATATCTACGAAGTCGAAAACAACACCGCCGATCAGATCGCCACCATCCTGGAGCAGCTCTATCAAGACGGCTTCGGGCTGCCCTCATCAGCAGGCGGGCAGGACGCCCGTCAAGACACTCAGCAAGGGCAGCAGCAGCCGCCCCGCCGCCAGCAACAGGCGGGCTTTGTCCCCGAGTCTCAGGCTGAACGACGACGGGGAGTGGGCGGTATCGGCGGCCAGCAACCGGGATCGCTGGGACCCTCATTGAGCCAACGCCCCGATGCTGCATCCGGCATTCGGGCCGTCGTCAGCGGAAACGTCAAGATCATCGTCAACGAGTTCAACAATTCCCTGATCATCCAGGCCACCGAAGCGGACTACCAATACTTGCTCAACACCATCCGCCAGTTGGACGTCCTCCCTCGTCAAGTCGTCATCGAAGCCGAGATTTACAGCGTTCTGCTGACGGATGATCTTTCCTTCGGAGTGATGGCTTTCCTGGAAGGCTTTGTGAACCCGGACACTGGCGCACCGACAGGCCCCTTCCCGGCCACAACAGCTTCCAGCTCCAGTGGAACGTTAACTGCCGTCACTCGGAGAATGGTGGGCAACACCCGCCAGCTGCGCGTCATGCTGCAGGCGATGTCGGCCAAGACCGACGTCAAGATCCTGGACGCTCCCCGCATCATGACCATGGACGGCATTCAGGCCACCATCAATATCGGGGCCGAAGTGCCTGTTCAGACTTCCAGTTTCAGCGACCCTTTGCAGGGAAGCACGGGCTTCGTCAACCAGGTCTCCTTTCGCCCCACCGGCACGACCCTGCTCATCGTCCCTCGCGTCAGCGCCAGCGGCATTGTCAACCTGGAGCTGTCGCTGGAGGTCAGCACTTCCTCCTCGGCCGGAACCGACGAAACCAACTTGACGCCCACCATCAACCGCAGCTTCGTCGAAACGACCTTGATCTGCCGCGATGGCCAGAGCGTGGCCATCGGCGGGATCATCAGCGAAAACAATACCTTGAACAAGAATCGCTTACCCATCGTGGGAGACATTCCCGTCATCGGCGCCCTGTTCGGCTCCACCCGCAAGGAGTTTTCGCGCACAGAGCTCATCTTTCTGATCACTCCCAGTGTGGTGAAGGGCCTGCCAACAGCCGTCGAACTGACACTGGAATTCCAAAGGGCTTTGCGAGGCAGCTATGATTTCATCCGCAAGAAGCAGGGGGAACGGAAAGAACTCATCGAAGGACGCAAGGCTGAAGAATTGAAGCCGCCGGGCAATTAGCGGCAGGTTTCCAAACAAGGCGACGATATGATGCGGCAGCTTTCTGAATTGACTGGAGCAAGGGTGCCGGAAACCGGAGTCCGTAAACCGGCAGAAGGAGATCTCAAAAGTCGAGATCCCAAACCTGCACAATCGCCGGATGCGGCTATCCTGCTTTTCGGTCGTTTCTGCCGGTTTCCGGTCGCCGATCTCCGGCTCCCCTCCGGCTTCCGTTTTCCCTTTGGAAAAGCCTTCCCATGAGCCAATCCGATGCAACTCGAAGCCGTCAATTGATGGAGCGGGCCCGGGAAATCATCCCTGGCGGCGTCAACAGCCCGGTTCGTGCCTTTCAGGCTGTGGGAGGGCATCCGCCCTTCATTCAGTCGGCAAAAGGCTGCTGGCTTCACGACGCTGACGGCAGGCGCTACATCGACTACGTGGGATCCTGGGGCCCCATGATCCTGGGCCATGCTCATCCCGAAGTGATCGACGCCATCCAGTCCGCAGCCGGCTCCGGAACCAGCTTCGGAGCGCCCACCGAACTGGAGGTGTTGCTGGCTGAGAAGATCCGCAGCTTCTTCCCTTCCATCGAAAAAGTCCGTCTGGTCAATTCGGGAACGGAAGCCACCATGAGCGCGCTGCGCCTGGCAAGGGGCTGCACGGGACGCTCAGTGATCTTCAAATTCGATGGCTGCTATCACGGCCACTCGGACAGCCTGCTGGTCCAGGCCGGCTCTGGCTTGCTCACCCTGGGACTGGCCGGTAGCCCTGGCGTCCCCCCGGATTTCGTCAGGCACACCGTCAGCCTCCCTTTCAACGACTTGTGCCGCTTGGAGGAGGCTTTCGAGAAGTATTCCGATCAAGTCGCGGCTGTGATCCTGGAACCCGTGGCCGGCAATATGGGGGTTGTGCGACCCAAAGACGGCTTCCTGGAGGGCGTTCTGCGCTTGTCGGACCGGTTCGGCGCCGTAGCCATCTTCGACGAGGTCATGACCGGCTTCCGTTTGGCCAAAGGCGGTGCTCAAGAGCTGTATTCAGTACAGGCGCCCTTGACCTGCCTGGGGAAGATCGTGGGTGGCGGATTGCCCATCGGCGCCTATGGCGGGAAGGCTGAAATCATGGACAGGATGGCGCCGGAAGGGGACATCTACCAAGCGGGAACCCTTTCAGGCAATCCCATTGCCGTCAGTGCAGGGCTCAAGACCTTGGAGATTCTTCAGCGTGAAAACCCCTATGCCCGACTGGAACGGCTCACCAGGCGGCTGTGCCGCGGCTTGAAGGAGGCTGCTGAGGCTGCAGGAACGGCCTTGCAGGTTCAAAGCTGCGGATCGATGTTCACAGCCTTTTTTAATCCACAGCCCGTTCACGACTATGATTCGGCCCAGAAGTCGGACACGGGCCTTTTTGGCGCATTCTTTCGCAAGCTGCTGCAAAGAGGGGTCTACCTGCCGCCCTCCCAGTTCGAGGCTGGGTTCGTCGGTTTCTCTCACAGCGAAGAGATAATTGACCAGACCATCGAAGCCGCCCGTCAGGCTCTGGCCGAGCAGCAAACTACGTGAAGGCTTAGTTAGAGGATCAAACCGGTTCAACCATTTGGCAGGATTCCTCCAGCCGCTCCTCCAGCATGGCTTCGACGCCCTCCGGATCCTTTTCCTGTACTGTTGCGATCTCTGAAACGACCAATTGGCGGGCACGGTCGTACATCTTCTTCTCCCGGAAGGACAGAGGCTTCTGGGTGCTCAGATAGTGGAGGCTCTTGAGCACCTGCGCCACATCGACAATCGATCCCGTCATCATCTTTTCGACGTTGTCCTTGTAGCGGTTCTTCCAGTCGCGCCCCGTGTCGACCACCTGGCTGTCCAGAACTTGGAAAAGTTCCTTCAAGTCCTTCTTGCTGCACAGCCGACGGACCCCGATGTTGCCCGCATTGGTGACTGGGATCATCACCAGCGAGTTGTTGGCTTCCAGGCGGAGCCGATAAAAATCCGCCTTTTCCCCGCCTACACTGGACGAAAAAACCTCTTCGATCAGACCCACGCCTTGGTTTGGGTAGATTACCCGGTCTCCTACCTCAAATGTCATACTTTCCGCCTCCCCGCGGTGGAAAATCGATGCAAACGGATTGCTAGCCAGAGCCCTTCAAAGGCTGACCGGATGCGAACCGCCAATGATTGCAACCGCTGTCGGATTGGGTGAGCGCCTTAAAACTTGCGGGAAGACCGGTGAATTCACAATCGGCGGACAGGCTCTCAGATGCGAATTCCCTATCCCGGCTCCCTATTTTCAAGCCCCCTGCAACTCTCTCCCTGCACTACAAAAGTGCCGACCACGCCTGAAGAGTTCGGCTGGAGTTCCCATTTTAATCGATTTCGTCGGGCTTGTACACCGCCCTACCGATTTGAAGCGCGTGCAAGCTTGGCTTATCCAAGAAAATTGCCAATATCTCTAAAATTTCCAATAGCCTGTTTGAAAGCCCTTGACATTATAATTGCCAATTAGTCGTGTCTAAGCTCAGGAGGCCGATCCTTGGTATGATGAAGGGTGAGCAGAGAAGGCAGGGCAATCGAGAATAGAGATTCAAGGCCAGGTCGCTGAGGCAATAAAAGACAAGGGGAACAGAGCTGTCGGCCAGGCGGCCTTGAGACGGTGCCCGGCGGGCAACGAAAGGACATATGCAGGAGGCTTTCGCATTTTTGTTCAAGTACCGGCCCTTCTTTTTCCAAACCGGTGACTTCTCTTTTCAGACCCCTCTGCCCTTGTGGGCCTGGCTGCTGATCTTGGTGGCCCTGCCTGTAGGGCTTTATTGGATCTACCGAAAAGGCTGGTTTTCCGACATTTCCGGACGGACTGGCTGGTGGCTGATCGGGCTGCGCACGGCTTTTTTTGTCCTGCTCGCCTTGCTGCTTTGCCGTCCCAGCTTGGTTCTTTCCACCTTGCAGCCCAAAGAGAGCCTATTGGCCATTCTGGTCGACAACTCCCGAAGCATGGGCCTGACGGACGGGGCTCGCGGGCCCCGCGGCCAGCCCGTCGTCGGCCTGCTGGGGGGAGATTCCGAGTTTTTACAGGCTCTGGACGAGAAGTTTTACCTCAGGCTTTATCAGTTCGATTCCTCCACCCGGCGTACGGATGAGGGACTGGAACTGGAGTGGAGCGGAGATCAGACCAACATCGGTGCAGGCCTGGAAGCGATTTTGGGCGAAACCAAGAACCTGCCTCTGGCGGGAGTCGTGCTCCTGACCGACGGCGCCGACACCAGCTCGCGCAATTTCTCAGAGGTGCTTTCCGAACTGAAGGCGCGCAAGATCCCGGTTCACACGGTGGGGGTCGGGCCGGACAGTCTGCAACAGGATGTGGAGATTGTCCAGGTCAGCGCTCCACGAGCCCTTTTGCCCGAAACAGTGTCCTCGGCGCGCGTGACCATCCGCCAGAGGGGCTTTGCAGGGAGCCGGGCCCGTCTGGAGGTGCGGGAAGGCAATTCCCTGGTCGAGTCCAAGGAGGTTCACTTTCCCCGCGGCACTGAATCGTTCAACACCGAGGTCACCATACGGCCCCGCACCGAAGGCCTGAAGAACTACCAATTCCGCCTCCAGCCGCTGCAGGGCGAAGCCCTCTCTGAAAACAATGTCCGAACGGCCCTGGTGGAAGTCAAGGACAGCCGCCCCCGAGTCCTTTACGTCGAGGGGCATCCCCGATGGGAGTTCAAATTCATTCGGCGCGCGCTTTCCGGTGACAAGCATGTCCGATTGGAGACGCTTCTCCGCACGGCTCTCAACAAGTTCTACCGTCAAGGAATAGAGGAAGAGACCACTTTGGCCTCGGGTTTTCCGAGCACCAGGGAGGAGCTCTTCCAATACCAGGCGGTCATGTTGGGCAGCTTGGAATCCTCCTTTTTCAGTTATGGGCAAATGGATCTGGTGCGCGACTTCGTGGGCCAAAGGGGAGGAGGCTTTCTGATGATGGGGGGCAGCAAGTCCTTTCAATCGGGGAAGTACCGCAACACTCCCATTGAGGACGTGCTGCCTGTCTGGCTGCAGGAAGAGTCGGACAACGCTGTACTATCCGCCTCCCTCTACAACCAGGATGACGTCTTTCCCCGACTCTCTCAATTCGGTGAGAATCACGCTGCCCTGCAGCTTTCCCTTTCCAGCCAGGAAAACCGGGCCAAGTGGGATTCACTGCCCTTTTTGAGGGACTGGAACCGGATCGAGAGCCTCAAGCCGGGTGCCGTGACACTGATTCAACTGGACATTCCAGGAGCCGGCAGGCGCGGCAGCAAGATCCCCTTGATGGCCCACCAGCGCTTTGGGCGGGGGCAGGGCCTGGCCTTCATGTCGGGAACCACCTGGTTCTGGCAAATGCGTCAGGAATTCGAGGATCAAAGCCACGAGACATTCTGGCGCCAGCTGATGCGCTGGCTGGTCAACACAGCCAAGGCGCCGGTGACTGTCGAGACCGAGCGCGAAACCTATTCCAGCCGCGAGCCGGTGCAGATTCGGGCCGAGGTGCGCGACCAGGCCTACCGGGCCATCAATGATGCCCGCGCCGAGGTGAGCGTGACCACACCCTCCGGGAACCGGATCTCGCTGCCGCTTCAGTGGGATTCGAGGGAGGACGGCGTTTACCGAGGCACCTTCATCCCCGAAGAGGACGGCTTGCACCAGCTTTCAGTGCAGGCCGAAAACCGTGCTTCCGATGACCAGCCTTACGGCAGTGCCCAGTCCTACTTCGTCACCGCAGCGGGCCAACGCGAGTACTTCGACCCGGTGCTCAAATCCGACTTTTTACGCAAGCTGGCCCAGGAAACGGGCGGCAGCTACCGGCCCCTGGCCGAAGCGGAGCTCCTGCCCGAAGAAATCGTCTACACCCCTTCCACCGCCTCGGTGGTCGAAGTGCGGGAGCTCTGGGACATGCCCTTCAACCTGCTGTTGCTGCTGTCATTCTTGGGTGCGGAATGGATACTCAGAAAGAAGGGGGGAGGAATCTGATGCCCGTCCGTCCGGCAATGCTGTTTCGGAAAGCCATGCCGGAAGGATTTGGGGCCGTCCTGCGGCTGGCGCTCCGGCTGAGCGCAACAGCAGTGCTGGCCTCTATCCCTTTGCAGGCTGATACGGTCTGCATCATCATTCACGGCTTGGGCGGCCTTCCCGAGTACGAGGAGAATTTTGTCAAGTGGTCTGAAGGGCTGGAAGAGGCTTTTCAGCAAGGGCCGGCTGCCCAGGTCCACCGGCTGGACGGCCGCAGCCTGCGTCGCGACGACATTCTGACGACCTTCCAGGACGTCACGGCGTCTTTGCAGCCAGACAGTGAAGTTTGGCTTTTTCTGGTGGGCCATGCCAACGTCAACCTCAGCCAATACAAGTTCAACATCAAGGGGCCCGACCTGACCGGCGACGACGTGGAAGGATTCCTCAACGGCCTGGGTCAACGCCGGGCCTACTTGGTGGCCGCCACCAGTTCCAGCGGAGGACTGGCCGAACAGCTGGGCGCTCCCCAACGGGTGGTGGTGACGGCCACCCGAAGCGCCTTTGAACGCTACCCCCCTCTCTTCCTTTCCTTCCTGCTGGAATCAATCGAGTCGGCCGAGGCGGACACCGACAAGGATGGCAAGATCTCCTTGCTGGAGTCCTACCTCTTCAGCCGCAACAAAGTTGCCCGGTGGTTTGCGGACAAGGGCCGCATCCAGGTGGAGCACCCTTTGCTGGACGATCAGGCCAAAGTGCGGCTGGGGGAAAAGAAGAAAGGCGAGCAAGCCCAACAGCCGGAACCCTCGGTTGTCGGCTTGCTGGCGTCGTCAGCCTACCTGTCGACTCCTCCGGAAAAGGCCTACCGCACCCTGCAGGCCCGTGAGCTGGCCCAGCAGCGTATCGGAGTGGAGCGCGAGATCTCCTCGCTCAAGTTTCAGAAAGCCGAATTGCCTCAAGAGGAGTACTATAAGAAGCTGGAAGCGCTGTTGATCCGATTGGCTCAACTCAATCAGAGGATCTCCGAACTGGAGGGCGAACAATGAAGAAAGCGGCCCTGGGGCGGACGAGAGGTGCCCTCAAGGGCAGCGGTCGACTATGCCTGGCACTGTTGACGGCTTTGCTAGTGTCAGGCGCCTCGGCTGCACAAAGCAAGCTGGACGATGCCCGCCAGCTGATGCAAAAAGGACGCTACAACAAGGCGGAGGAGCTGCTGGACCCGCAAAGCGCTGATGCCGGCGAACTGCGCCTGCTGCTCGATCTGGCAAAGCGTACCGGGCGCTTCGCCGAAGCAGGGCGGCACGCGAACCGCTTGCTTCTGCTTTTCCAGTCGGGGCGCTTCAGCCAACCCGGCCAAATGGCTCAGGCTGCTTATGCGGCCTGGTACCTGGACCGCTGGCACGAGGCCGACGAGATTTACAAGGCGGCCGCAGAGAAGGAAGATGTGCCGGCCAGCCTGTATATCGATTGGGGCAACCTTTACCTGGCCAAGTACTCTGTCGCCGAGGCCGAAGAGATTTTTCAGGACGCCATCAACGCCTCGCCGGAAGACTCCCCCCCGGCCGCAGCCTTTGTGGGGCTGGCCCAGGTCGGCAAGATACTCTCCCGCCCC
Source organism: Acidobacteriota bacterium (assembly GCA_028277865.1). GTDB lineage: Bacteria > Acidobacteriota > UBA6911 > RPQK01 > DATIPO01 > JANQFM01. Next base: position 10,646 of record JANQFM010000436.1, on the reverse strand, counting down.
GGTGGAGATCAGGCGTTGGAGCGCGCCCTGGAGATCGAGCCCGACAACCTGGAGGCGATCTCGGTGAAAGCCGAATGGGCCATTTCAGCCGAGAGCTGGCAAGAGGCGGTGAAGTGGATCGGCAAGGGATTGAAGATCAACCCCAATTATCTTCCCCTGCTGGAGCAGCGCGCTGTCATGCATTACTTTCGGGGGGAAACCAAGAAATACGACCAGGCCCGCCAAGCCGTCCTCAAGATCAATCCCAACAACGCGGATCTCTTCGAAGCTTTGGGCAACACGGCCGTCAACATGCGGCGAATGGAGGAAGCCGACCGGTTCTTCCGCGAAGCCGTTCGCCTCAACCCCCGCCAATGGTCTGCCTTGGCCGCTCAGGGAATCAACATGCTGCGCCTGGGGCAGGACGAAGGCAAGCAGGTTCTGGAGCAAGCCTTCCGGAACGACCCTTTCAACATCTGGACGTTCAACACCCTGAAGTTGCTGGACAGCTTCGAAAACTTCACTGAGCTCGAGTCCGAGCACTTCCGGGTTCGCCTGCACAGCAAGGAGGCCGAGGCTCTCTGGCCCTACGTCGAGGATCTGCTGGAGCGCTGCCTGACGACTCTGGAAGAAAAGTACGATCACCAGATCAGCGGCAAGTACGTCTTTGAAATGTACCCTGATCACGAAGACTTCGCTGTGCGTACCCTGGGCATGCCCGGCCTGGGGGCATTGGGCGCCGCCTTCGGGAGGGTGGTGGCCATGGACTCCCCCTCGGGTCGGCCCAAGGGGGAATTTCATTGGGGGTCGACCCTGTGGCACGAAGTGGCCCACGTGGTCGCCCTTTCCCTGAGCGACCAGAAAGTTCCCCGCTGGTTTACCGAAGGCCTCTCCATGATGGAGGAACGGCTGGCCTACGAAGGTTGGGGAGAGTACGTGACCACCACCTACATCAGCGCCTATCGGGATGGGCAGCTGCTGCCCCTGGAACGGCTCAACGACGGCTTTCAAAGGCCCAAGTCCGCATTGCAGATTCAGCTCAGCTACCTGCAAGCCGGGTGGGTGTGCGAATTCCTGGCCTCGCGCTACGGCTTTTCGAAGATCCGTGACATGCTGCTGGCCTACGCCCAAGACAAGACGTCCGAAGAGGTTTTCCAGGCCGTGCTGGGCAGTTCCATGCAAGAGGTGGACGACCAATTCCAGGAGGAGATGAAGCAGACCCTGGAGCCCCTGATGCAGCGTCTGGGACCCATCGAGAGGCAGGCCGAGGAAGGGGAGGAAGGCGCAGCGGTGCAAACCCTGATTCCCGGTCCCGAGGTGCTGGCCGGAGACGAAGCCGACAACTATTTTGCCAACCTGAAACGAGGCCGCAAGCTCTTTGAGGAGGGCGATTTGGAGGAGGCGGCGCCTTTTTTGGAGAAGGCGGTCGAGCTTTTTCCCACTTTCGCCGGAAAGAACAGCCCCTACCAATTGTTGGCCGAGATCTACCGCGAAACCGGCGACCGCCAAAAAACAGCCGGCATTCTGGAGCGGTGGTGGAAGGTCTCGCCTAAGAACGCCGATATCGCAGTCGAATTGTCCGGTCTGCTGATCGAGCAGCAGGAGATCGAAAAGGCGATTCGCTACTTGGAGGAATCGATGTTCTCCGATCCGCTGCGTGACGATTCCCACCTCCTGCTGGGAGACCTCTACCTGCAGCGAGAGCAGCCGCAGGAGGCCATTCGGGAATTTGAGGTCCTGCTCTCCCTCAAACCCAACGATTTGGCCGGGGCGCGTTACCGGTTGGCGCGGGCTCTCTTCCAGACGGGAGACCGGGAGGCCGCCAAAAAGGAGCTGCTTCTTTCTCTGGAGATTGCGCCGAGCTTTCGAGACGCACAGCAACTGCTCCTGGAGCTGGTGAAGCCATGAAACGAAGAGTCGCATTCCTGCTGGCCGCATTCCTGCTGGCCGTTGCCATTGCTGCGGCCTCCATGGACGACAAGGCAGCAAACCGGGATCCCGCCGATTTGACCCTCTTTCAATTTGTACGCATTCAGTACAACAGCTACCTGGTCAGCGGCTGGGGCTGGGGCCGCAACGGGCCTCCCTGGGCTCACGACTATCCCCGTGCCGAAAACAACTTCCTCAAGATCCTCTCCGAGCTGACCACCATCGAGACCACCGAGCGTTCTTTCAGAGTGCTGCGCATGCATGACGAAGAGATCCTGAACTACCCCTTCCTGTACGTCAGCGAACCCGGCTATTGGGACATCACCGAGGCCGAGGCCGAGAATCTTCGCGCCTACCTGGAGCGGGGCGGCTTTATCCTTTTCGACGACTTCCGGGGCGTCGAGGAATGGGCCAACCTGGTCAGAAGCATGCGGCAGGTCTACCCGGACCGCAACTTTCAACGGCTCACTCTTGACAACCCCATCTTTCAGTGCTTTTTCAATATCGATTCGCTCGACTTGCCCGCCCCCTATGAACTGCCCGGCATGGGCGAGCCCAGTTTTTATGGGATGGCGGATGATGATGGGCGACTGTTTGCTGTGGCCTGCTTGAATACCGATATCGGAGATTACTGGGAGTGGTCTGATGAGGAGATCACACCCATCCAATATTCCAACGAGGCTTACAAATTCGGGGTCAACTTCGTGGTCTATGCGTTGACGCACTAGGGTCAGTTGTGTCGGGTGGATTGCTGGGCTGCTGAGAGAAACCGAAACAATGCAAGAGAGGAAGATCATCTGTGGAAACCAACACCCAAGCGCTTGAAGAAAAGGCTCCCCAAGAGGAGCCCATGGCAAGGCGGATCGAAGAACTGGTCGAATCGTACCAGAGGATCCTGAAGGAACTGCGCAAGGTCATCGTCGGCCAGGAAGAAGTGATCGTACAGGTCTTGACTTCCCTTTACACGGGAGGGAATTCCCTGATTACCGGTTTGCCGGGCCTGGCCAAGACTTTGCTGATTCAGTGCATCGCCGATACTTTGGGCCTTTCCTTCAAGCGCATCCAGTTCACGCCCGACCTGATGCCGGCCGATATCACGGGCACCGAAATCCTGCAGCAAAACCCCGAAACGGGACGGCGCAACCTGAGCTTCGTGCCGGGGCCCATCTTCGCCAACATGATCCTGGCAGACGAAATCAACCGCACGCCGCCCAAGACCCAGGCCGCAATGCTGGAGGCCATGCAGGAACGGAGCGTGACTGTGCTGGGCAAGACCTACGCCCTGGAGCCGCCCTTTTGCGTGCTGGCCACCCAGAACCCCATCGAGCTGGAAGGCACCTATCCGCTGCCCGAAGCCCAGATGGACCGCTTCATGTTCAACATCATCATCGATTACCTCAACGAAGAAGAAGAGATGGAGGTGGTGGATCGCACCACCGGTAAAGGGCCTGAAGCCATCGACAAGATCGTTTCCCGTGAAGACATTTTGCGCTACCAGAGCCTGGTGCGCGAAGTACCGGCCAGCGATGAGGTGACACGCTATGCCGTCCGTCTGGTCCGGGCCACCCGCCCGGGCGACCCCCTGGCGCCCGGCTTCATCGGAGAGTGGGTCCGCTACGGCGCCAGCTTGCGTGCGGCCCAGTTCATGACCTTGGGAGGCAAGGCCCGGGCTCTCTTTCATGGGCGCTACAACGTGGCTTGCGAAGACATCCTGGCCCTGGCCAAGCCGGTCCTGCGCCACCGGGTGCTGACCAACTTTCACGCGGAATCGGAGAACGTCAAGATCGACGAACTCATCGACCGAGTCTGCGAAAAAGTAAAACCGCCCCAGTCGGGGATATAGGGAAAGGAGTCAGGAGTCAGGAGTCAGGAGTCAGGAAGAAAGGGACGGGGAGGAAACAGGGCGACAAGCCCCTTTGGATCCCCTTGCTGCTGACTCCTGACACCTGACTCTCGATACCTTCTGCTTCTGATGCGCCAAGCGACTGAAAACCGCTTCATCGACCCCGCCGTTCTGAGCGGAGTGCGAAATCTGAAGCTGGTGGCCAAGACGGTGGTTGACGGGTTCGTGTCCGGCTTGCACACTTCTCCCTACCACGGCTTCAGCCTCGACTTCATGGAATACCGGGAGTATTCGCCCGGAGACGACATCCGGGGAGTGGACTGGAAGGTCTATGCACGCAGCGATCGCTTCTACGTCAAGAAGTATCAAGGCGAGACCAACACCCGCCTGCACATCCTGCTCGACGCCAGCAAGAGCATGACTTTCAGCAGCCACAAGCTGAGCAAGCTCGACTACGGCCGCTTTCTGGCCGCCTCGCTGGCCTATTTCGCCGTTCAGCAAAAGGATGCCGCCGGGTTGCTTTCTTTCGATTCCGGCATCCTGCAGCACATCCCGCCCCGGACCCGATCCGGCCACTTCCTGCTCATCCTCAAGCAGCTCGAACACCTCAAGGCGGGCGGCGAGACCGATATCAGCGGCGTCCTGAAAAAGCTCTCCGCGCTCATCAACAAGCGCAGCCTGGTCGTGCTGATCAGCGACTTCTACCAGGAAGCGGACCGCCTCGCCAAGGCGCTGCGCTTTTTCCACTACCGGGGCAACGACATCATCCTCTTCCACATCCTCGACCCCATGGAACTGGAGATGCAGATCCCGGAGACGCAGACACTGGAAGACATGGAGACCAGCGAGCGGGTGCCCTACGATCCGCAACATTCCCGCCAGCCCTACCTAGACCAGCTTCAGAAACACATCGACGACCTGAAGAAAGAGTGCCGCTCGCATCTGATCGACTATGAATTGATGAACACTCAGGAACCCCTCGACCGGGCGCTGCACCGCTACCTTTCGGTGCGCGACCGGCGCTATTGAGGCAGAATAAATTGGGAGATTTGGTGCTGTGTTCCGATGAGGGGGTGCTTGCATCGGGGGGAGTCCGGAAACCGGAGACCGGAAGCCGGCAGAATGGCCGAAGAGAGAAGATCATGAGTGTGAAACTGAGTCGGCATTCAGCCGCTTTGAGTTTTTGGTGCTTCGGACTCCAGTTCCCTCTGCCGGTTTCCGGTTTCCGGTCTCCGGTTTCCCTGCGGTTCGGCAAGGCAGTTGCGAAAACGAGGACTGAGTAAAGGCCATGCAATTCTTGAGCCCTTGGTTTCTGGTCGGCGCCTTGGCCATCGGCCTGCCCATCTTTTTGCACCTTTTTCAAAAGGAGAAGAAGAGCAGCCTGAGCTTTGCTTCCCTCATGTTCCTGCGCCGATTGCCTGTCAAGCAGACCCGCCGCCGCCGTCTCAAGTACTTGCTGCTGCTGGCATTGCGCTGCCTGGCCTTCTTGCTCATCGTGGCCGCTTTCGCCCGCCCCGTCGCCACCGGCGCCTGGCTGAACGTCAACCCCTTGGCGGCCCGGTCGGTGGTGATCCTGATCGACCGCTCCATGAGCGTCTCTCAGACTTCAGCCTGGCAGGAGAGCCTGCGGGCGGCCCGCAACCAGATTCAGTCGTTGGGCGAAGGCGACGAGGGCATGATCATCCAGTTCGGCCAACTGGTGCAGACGGTCACCGGCTGGGAGACTTCGCCTGAGATCCTGCTGGAGGCATTGCAGAGCAAGGTCCGGCCCAGCTACGAATCGACCGCCTACACGGAAGGGATGCGGGCGGCGGCAGAGCAGCTTCAAGAGGCTCGAAACAGGAAGAAGGTCATCTTTCTGATCACCGATCTGCAGCGTGAGGGGCTGGCCTCAAGCGGCGCTTGGAAAGCGCCTCCCGAAGTCACCGTCGAAGTTCACTCCCTGGAGGCGCCCGATGAAAACCTCTATGTCCAGCAGGTTCGCCTCAACCGGGATGTATTCACCAAGAAATATCCCAATCCCATTCTGGTTAACCTCTCCACAAGTCCTCCTCGCCAGATCGAGGGGGAAGTTCAGCTGTTCATCAGCGGCGAGATGCGTGACCGGCAGTCCTTCCAGACGGGCGAAAACGGAAGCGCCCTGCTCACATTCGATCCGTTTGAATTGGAGGAGGGAACCACTCGGGGCCGAATTGTTGCCATCTATGCCGACCCCTTGCAGGCCGATAACACTTTTCACTTCGTGGTGGAGCGGCAAAGTCCCCGCATCATTGCCCTGATCGCCGGCTCCAAGTCCGACCGGGACGCGTTTTTTCTGGAGCGGGCCTTGTCTGCGGGCGAAAACCTGCCCTATTCGGTCAAGCGCCGCAACTCCTTGAGCCAGGTGAACCTCGATCCTTCTGCCACGCCTTTGCTGATCCTCGACAACCTGCCCTCTTTGCCCAGCGCCTCGGCGATTGAAGGCTATCTGGAAAAAGGCGGCGGCGTGATCGTGGCGCTGGGCGACAAGGCGCGCTCGGAGGCTTACAACCAGCAGTGGAAAGATCTGCTTCCAGCCCGTTTGCTGGAACGCCGCTTTGTCCGCAGCGGCAAGCGCCCCTTTACATCGATGACCGAAATAAGCTGGGAGCATCCCGCCTTCGCGGTCTTTCAGGACGTCTACAAGTCGACCATCAGCACGACTCAGTTTTTCAGCTACTGGAAGCTGGAAGCGCTTGCGGAATCGGTGGTCTTTGCCCGCTTCAGCGAGGGTGACCCGGCCTTGGTGGAGAATGCGCCCGAAAAGCCGGGACGGCTGATCCTCTTCAGCGCCGGCAGCGGATCGGCTTGGTCCGACTTTCCCTTGCGCAGCGCCTATGTCCCTTTCTGGCAGGCCGCCGTCCAGTATGCAACCGGCTGGTCCAGCCGTCCGGCGGCAGGCCGCATCAACCAGTCGCTGGGACTGGATTCATGGAGCGCGGGCGACCAGTCCCCAAGCGGCGAGTTGAACGTGCTGGATCCGCAGGGGCGACGCGTGTTGGGCCTGGATGAGGACCGTCCCGACTTCATCCGCCTCAGCCAGCCGGGGCACTACGAGATTCGCAGCAACAAGAAGACCGACTGGATGGCCGCCAACACCCTTCCCTTCGAGTCCAACCTGGAGAGCGTGCCGCTGGAGGACTTCTTGGCAGCCCTGGTCCCGCCTCAGTCGCGAGGCGATCAAAACCTCGAAGCTGGGGAACAGGTCGAGGCCCAGGAGCGTCAACAATCACTGTGGTGGCTATTCCTTTTGGGGGCGGCTGCCGTCCTTGTGCTGGAGGCTCTGGTGGCCAACCGGCAAGGCTCGGCCCGGGCCGTTGCACAGGCCTGAAGAATGGTCAGACGAGAGAGGGAAGTGACCTATGCAACTCGTATAGAATTGGAAAAAAGTCAGGAAAACGGGATAATGAGCCGACAACTTTCAGTAACAGAGCAGCAAGCTGGTGGGCCGGGTTGATTTCAGCGCTGCTCCTGGACGCATGAGGAAGGAATCGATGCTGAGCAAGATCATTTCCAGGATTCGCCGTAAGCTGCAAACGGAACGGCTTCTCAAAGGGGCGGCGATCGTGGCCGGATCACTGCTGGCCATCTCGTTGCTGGCCAGCTTGGCGTTGGCCCGCTCCAACTTCTCCGACGATGCCATTTTCTGGATCCGCATCTGCGGAGCTGCGGGCATACTGGTTCTGCTCTACCGTTTCCTGGTGCGGCCTTCCCTGCGGCCGCCCACTGCAAAGCAGGTGGCCCGCTTTGTCGAAGAGCGCAATCCCGAACTGCAGGAACGCATGTCCACTGCGGTCGAGTTGGAAGGCGGAACCAGCAACGTTCATCCGGAGATCCGCCAGCTGATCATCCATGACGCCCGCAAGAGGTTCCAGCGCATCCCTCAGCCCCGCTTCTACTTTCCCCGTGCCAGCCTTTCCTCGCTGGCCGGGGCGCTGATCGCCGTGCTGGTTTTTGGCATTCTCTACTGGAGTGGTCCCGGCGCCTATAATTACAGCCTGTCCCGGTTGCTGGGTGCCCTGGACGATGAAGCCACACCCCTGTATTCGATCCAGGTCAATCCCGGATCCGTCAAGATCGGCAAGCACGCCGACTTGGAAGTGCAGGCCTCGCTGCACGGCTTCAGCGCCGACTCGGTCAAAGTCTTTGTCCAGTATTCGGGCCAGCCGCAGTGGGAGGAGGCCAAGATGTTGCCCGACTCCCGCAGCGGAGGCTATTCGTTCCTCTTCTTCGATGTCCGTGAGCCGTTTCTCTACTACGTTGAGGCGGATGGCATCCGCTCCGACCAGTTCAAGATCCAGGTCTCCGAAATCCCCCGTGTCCTGGAAATGAAAGTCCGCCTTGAGTTTCCCAAATACACAGGGCTTGATCCCTTGGTGCTGGAGGAGGAAGGGGACATCCGGGCCTTGAAAGGCACACGAGCTCATTTCACCATCAAGACCGACCAGCCCATCCAGGCAGCCAAGATCCAGCTGGATTCGGGTGCCGACGTCGAACTCCAAGTGGCTCAGCCGCGCCTTCTGGAAGGGGAGATCAAGATCGACAAGGACGACTTCTACCGCATTCACCTGGCCGACTTGGAGGGCGTCTGGAATCCGGGCTCGGACGAGTTCCTGATCCAGGCACTGGAGGACCAGATTCCCATCCTCTCCTTCACCATTCCCGGACGCGACCGCAAGGTCACCAATCTGGAAGAGATCTTTGTGGAGGCCAAGGCCGAAGACGACTACGGAATCCGTCGGCTGTCGCTCATCTACTCCGTCAACGGCGCCGAAGAGCAAGAGGTCAAGCTCGATCATCCACGCTATTCCCGCTCCTTCAAGACTTCCCATACTTTCTACATGGAGGAATTCGAACTCCTGCCCGGCGACTTCGTCTCCTACTACGCCAAGGCTGTCGACGCTGTCTCTTCCTCCGCCACCGACTTGTATTTTCTCGAGGTCGAGCCATTTGAAAAGGAGATCAGCCAGGGGCAGCAAGGACAGCAGGGCCAGGGCCAGGAGAGCATCAAACTGGCCAAGCAGCAAAAAGATATTCTGGTGGCCACCTTCAAGCTGGAACAGAACCGCAGCCGGATTCCGGCCAATGAGCTGGAAGAGAACGGCCAGACCCTGGCCCTGATTCAGCAGCAGCTGCAAATCCAGGCCCAGACCATCATTGACCGGATCCAGCGTCGGGGTGCGGCAGCCAGCGACCCCCGCTTCCAAGAGATGGTCGAATACATCACGACTGCCATCGGACACATGGAACCTGCTCATGACTTCCTCAATGAGCTGAAAACGTCCGAGGCCATTCCTGAAGAGCAAAAGTCTCTTCAGAACCTGCTGCGGGCCGAATCGCTTTTCAACGAGATCCAGGTGTCGTTTTCACAGAGCTCCAGTTCCTCCTCCAGCGCTGAAGACTTGGCTGACTTGGTCGACTTGGAGCTGGACCAGACCAAGAACCAGTACGAGACTCTGCAGCAAAACCGCGCCGTCCGTCAGGAGCAAGCCCTGGACGAAGCCTTGGAAAAGCTCAAGGATCTTGCCAAGCGCCAGGAGCAGCAGGTCGAACGCCAAAAACGTCAAGGCCGACGCTCCAACTCCAGCGCCGGCGGCAACATGAACCAGGATCAGCTCATCGAGGAAGCGGAAGAACTGGCCCGCGAACTGGAACGGCTTTCCCGTCATAAACGCGACCCCCAACTAGCTGAATCCGCCCGTCAGCTCAGGCAGGCAATCCGCGACATGCGGCGCGCCCAGGCGGGGAGCCGCAGCGAGCAAGAGGCTCAAATGCGCGCCCAGCAAGCCCTCGATCAACTCAAAAAGGCCCAGCAGTCCCTGGGCCAACAGCGGGAAAATCAACTGCAGCAGAGCATGGAAAACCTGCAGCAGCAGGCTCGCCAACTGCAAAGCAAGCAGGAAGAGATTATCGAGAAGACCCAGCGACTGCGAAAGCAGCTGGAGTCCAGCCAGTTCGACTCCGACTTCAACCGGCAGCGCCTCGAATTGAGGCGACTCAAGAATGAGTCCCAGGAGGATATCCAAAAACTGGAGAGCGACCTCCACCAAGCGGCTCGCCAAATGGCCAGCAAGGAGCCCGATTCCGCCAAGAGCCTCAAGAGTGCCGCCCTGTCTGTCCGCGACGAACGGATTGCCGACCAGATGCGCGGCGCCGGAGAGTTTTCCCGGCAGCTCATGTATCAACAAGCGGAATCCCTGGAGCGCTTGGTGAAAAGCGACCTGGAAGACCTCTCCGAAAAGATTGACCAGGCCAAGCAGGCGATGGGTACGGGGCCGCAGTCCGATGACCCCATGGAACGCCTTCAGCGCGCCCAGAACCAGTTGAACTCCGCCATCGAGGATCTCGAATCTCTCAGGCAACGAGCCCAGTCTGCCCAGGGTCAGGCAGAGCAGGGGCAACAGCAGCAAGGGCAAGAACCTCAGCAGACGGGCCGGCAACCCGGCCAGCAGGATCAACCCGGCCAGCAGCAAGGAGAGCAGGGACAGCAGCAGGGGCAGGAGGGCCGTCCGCAGGACCAACAGGGCCGGCAGCAAGGAGAGGATTCCCGGTCGTCTCAGAGTCCGTCGCAGTCGGGCCAGGAAGGCCCCACGAACTTAGCTGGCCCGGCACCCAATCGGGCGGGGATCGATCCCCGCCGGATCAATCGAGAGCTGGGCGAACGCAGGCGTGACCTGGAACAGGTGCGGCAACTTCTAAAAGGGCAACCCGAGCTCGCCCGTGACATTGATCAGCTACTGAGGCGACTGCGCCGGTTGGACGCCAAGAGGCTTTTCAATGACCCGCAGGAGTTGGCACGCCTCCAGTCCCAGATCATTCAGGGCTTGCAGCAATTGGAATTGGAGATAAACCGGGCATTGCTCGAAAATGCCCAGGA
>JANQFM010000308.1 GCA_028277865.1 Acidobacteriota bacterium | reverse complement strand
CCCAAAGGTGTGGCCATCTCCCAGCGAGGCTTGGCCGCGTTGACCGAAGAGATGCGTCAGATCTTCGAGTTGGACGGCCGCAGCCGCGTCGTTCAGTTTGCTTCCATGAGCTTTGACGCCTCGGTGCTGGAGATGTGGATGGCCTGGGGCTGCGGGGCAGTTCTGTGCCTGGCTTCGCAGCGGGAGTTGCTGCCGGGACCCGATCTGCGCCGCTGCTTGCAAAGGCAAGCGATGGACACCGGCCTGCTTCCGCCCTCAGCCCTGGCCGTTTTGGGCGATCTGCGAGCCTTGCCTTTCAGGACTTTGATCGTGGGCGGCGAAGCCTGTCCCGCCGACCTACCCGGCCGCGTGCCGGCAAGAGTTCGCTTTTTCAACGCATACGGGCCAACCGAAGTCACCGTCTGGGCGACCGTTAAGCGGATGCGGCCCTTGGATGGCCGTCCGCCTGCCATCGGGCGGCCCGTGCCGGGCTCTCGTGTGGCGGTGCTGGACAGAAACGGTCGCCGTGTGCCCGTCGGCGTAGCGGGAGAGCTGCACATCGGCGGACGCGGCCTGGCTCGGGGCTACCTGTCCCGTCCCGGCCTGACTGCCGACCGCTTCAGGCCTGACCCGTTTTCCCGCCGACGGGGCGACCGGATTTACCGCAGCGGCGACCGGGTGCGCTATCGAAGCAACGGGGAACTGGAATTCCTGGGGCGCACCGATCACCAGGTCAAGGTACGCGGCTATCGCATCGAGTTGGGGGAAATCGAGGCGGCAATGGCTCAGCATCCGGCGATCAACCAGGCGGTGGCGGCAGTGCAGGGCGAGGGTGCGAAGCGCCGCTTGGTGGCATACGTGGCGGGGACAAGGGTAGGAAAGGGGACGCAGAGATCGGAGAGAAGATCTTCTCAGCGCCCTCTGCGTCTTCCCTCAGCGTCCTCTGCGGTTTCTCCCCCCCTTCTCCCCGACCTCCTCCGTTTCCTCAAGCAGCGCCTGCCCGACCACATGGTGCCCTTGAGCATCGAGGTATTGGACCGACTGCCATTGACGCCCAACGGCAAGATCGATCGTCAGGCCCTCCGGAACCGGCCTCCGAAAAGCGGCAGCAGCGCCAAGGGCTACCTCGCTCCCCGCGATTGGCTGGAGCTGAAGCTGACGCGCATTTGGGAGGAAGTCCTGGGAACCGGCCCACTCGGCATTCGGGACGGATTCTTTGAACGCGGAGGGCAATCGTTGCTGGCCGTTCAGCTACTGGCCCGTATCGAAAAAGCGACCGGACGACACCTTCCCCTGAGCGCCCTTTTTCAAAACGACACCGTGGAGCATTTGACGCCGCTGCTGCGGCGCGAGAGTGAGCAGGCCCCTTCCGCCTTGGTGGCCTTGCAGCCTCAAGGCAACCTGCGGCCGCTTTTCCTGGTCCACCCGGCCGGGGGCAGCGTTGTAGGCTACCTGCCGCTGGCACGCAGCATGGGCCGTCAACGTCCTGTCTACGGCTTGCAGGCACCTCAATTGGGGACGGATGGCAAAGGCGCCGACACAATCGAGGAGATGGCTGCGGAGTATTTGAAGGAAGTGTGCAGCGTGCAGCCGCAAGGGCCCTATTTGCTGGCAGGCCACTCGATGGGCGGGCTGGTCGCCTTCGAAATGGCTCGCAGCCTCTTAAATCAGGGAGAGCGGATAGGCCGCTTGATTCTCATCGACACCCGTCCTCCCTTACCCGTGCCGAATCCCATTGTAGAGCACCGCATTCTGCTAGCCAACTTCGCGCTCCATCTGGGGATTCCGGCCCGGCAAATCCCGAAAGGCGTCCGCCTGGACGATCTCCTTGAACGTGCCCGCCAACTGGATCTCCTGCCTGCGGCAGTGGACGAAGAGCAACTGCTTCATCTTTTCCGCCTCTTCCGCACCCATGCCGTGGCCGCCCTGAGCTACGCGCCCCGCCTGCTGCCGCTGCAGCCCGTTCTGCTACGGGCTTCTCGAAGCGATGCAAAAGTTCTCCGCCACTGGGACCTGTGCACCTCGAAGGGCCTTGAAGTACGCACAATCCCCGGCACGCACTTCAGCCTGCTGCAAGAGCCCACCGTCCAGGCTCTGGCTGTTCATTTAGGCAACTTGCTGAATGATGGATAGCAGGTGGTTGAAATGTGACAACTCCTACCCGGACCTTGGCCCCCCACCGCACCGCCGCAGAGCGTCGGCAGTGCCACCAGCCGGCGCACCTTTTCCGGTAGAAACCCGCTGCCGAGGTTAGGTCGGATTTCTCGCGGGTTCTCTACTGCGGAGCAGCAAAGGAGGATTCCAGGAATGCCTCACTGCTTCACGACCGATGTGCCGGTTTGGTGGGCGACCTTGCTCTCTTGTTGAGCAATCGTCCTCCCAAGGGCGGTGGAGGCTGCTTTGTCGCGAATGAAGCGCACTCGCTCTTGGGGTGTCATCCCCTCCATTTCTCGGCTCAGCTCATCGCGGAGTTGGCGCATCATCTTTACCGCGTCAAATGTCTTCGCTGTCATCTTTCCAGACCTCCAGAGGTGATCGAATCTCCAACATAGGATAACCCGACCGAAGATTGACTGCGTTGAATCCATGAATTCGATCCAGGTTGACGACATGCTTGAAGTTCCAGCTCACCAAGACATCCACTTTCACAATTGTAGCCACCGCGACGTGCTGGGCATCCGCAAGCATTCGACGCGTAACTACTTCTTGAC
>JANQFM010000303.1 GCA_028277865.1 Acidobacteriota bacterium | reverse complement strand
CAAGGTCCAAGGTCCAAGGTCAAGCAGAAGGAGTCGGGAAGTCAGGAATCGGGAGTCAGGAACAACAACGGGAAGGGATCCAAAAGGATCCGAAATCATCTGTCTCCTTCCTCCTCTGCGTCTCTGCGCCTCTGCGTGACCAAGGTCCAAGGCCCAAGGTCTGCAGATGGTACCATCTTGCTGCCAACTGCCAACTGCCAACTGCCAACTGCCAACTGCCAACTGCCAACTTCACAGCGTCAGGCCGAGTTGCCGTGACCGTACCACCAGTTCCAGTTGGTTGCGGACGCCCAGTTTGCGCATCAGGCTCTTCTTGTGCGATTCGACCGTATAGCGGCTGACCTCCAGCCTTTCGGCGATTTCCTGGGCAACGCAGCCTTTGCAGAGCAGGGACAGGACTTGCGATTCCCGATCGGAGATGCGAAGCGTCGGGCCATCTTGGGCCAGGGCGTCGCAAAGCAGTCCGGCAACCGATGGGTCGAGGTAGCGGCGTCCCCTCAAAGCCGCCTCGACGGCACTGACGAATTCCTCTTGAGAGGCTTCCCGGCTGACGCAGCCTTGTGCGCCGCATCGGCAGACCTGCACCACCTCCAGTCGGCTGGGCCAGTCGAACACCACCAGAACAGGAGTTTGCGGCCCGGCCTGATTCAAGCGGCGCACCGCCCCGCATACGGTGGGACGATGGCTTCCGGGGCCGAGGACAAAGAGCGAGAAGTCCTGCCGTCCATTTTCGGCAAGGGCTGCATCGAGCTGCTCTGCCGATTCCAGCCTCACCACTTGAAACCCGTTGTCGTCCAGTGCTGCCGCCATCCCGGCGCGCAGCGCCCAGAACCTCTCCAGAACGGCGATCGGCTTCCATTGGCTCATCAGTGCCCCTGACTTTTCCAAGCTCGCACAGTTGGCTTGCAATCCAAATGCCACCGCCCGGCCGCTCCCGATCACGACATGTCAGCATTGATCGTGGGAAAATACCTACACGCAGCGAGTAAGCCCTTACCCAAGAGGCAGGGGCTACGGCGTCAATGCTTGCAGATACCCGTAGCGGAGCATCGAACCGGTCACTTGGCCCAGGCCGCCAGGATTGCCCTTTTCTTCAACTTCGAGTCAAAAACTGGGCGTTGACGCTTCGAAATGGGCCAGTTGTCACTTGTCAGTCCGGCTTGTGGACCCACAGCCTACAGCCTTCCGGTCCGGCAGGAGCAATGCTGAAACCCAGGCCTGCCTTGATCAACCAGCAATGGATTTCATTGTATATAAATACAATTAATGCTTGACTATTTGGAAGCGTGCATCTACAATTGCGTGACGTTGGGCGCGAGCAACTGCGTCGTTTGTGCCTCGGGTCGGCCTGGCACTCCCTGAAAAGGATCTCCGGCGGCCCATCTCACATTTAGAGAAAGTCTTCATCAAGGAGGAAACCTATGAAGCGTTCACTCAATTTCGTGCTTTGGGCGGGATTGTGCATTGGGCTGGCCGCATTGCTGGCTGCCCCTGCGATGGCGGCCTCGTCGCGCGATGACGAGCAGGCCAATCTGGTACACCCGGAAAACGTGATCTACAGCGGAATCGACCTGTGGGTGAC
>JANQFM010000284.1 GCA_028277865.1 Acidobacteriota bacterium | reverse complement strand
CGTGCAAAGGCCGCATCCGGTTCTTCAGCAAAGCGTCCGCCCCACAGCTTCGTCATGCCGTCGAGCATAAGCTGGCTCCGCCGTTGTACGCAACATCCTCCCCATTTCGCTCCTTTTTGACCAGACCTTTCCTTTCACTTTCGCGAGCCTCCCCTCCTCCGCTATAATCCCGCTTTTGCCAAGCAAACACTCAAAGGAATCACATGAGCGAAAGCAATCCCCAAGTCGGAATCTTGATGGGCAGCCAGTCGGACCTCAAGGTGATGGCCCCGGCGGCTCACATTCTCAAGGAACTGTCCATCCCCTATGAATTGACCATCATGTCGGCCCACCGGACTCCCCGACGGACCTTCGAATACGCCCAGAATGCGCGCCGGCGCGGCCTGAAGAGCATCATCGCGGGAGCGGGCGGGGCGGCCCATCTGCCCGGTGTGATCGCCGGCCTGACGACTTTGCCGGTGATCGGGGTTCCAGTGCGCTCCTCAAACTCGATCGACGGATGGGATTCCATCCTCTCCATCCTGCAGATGCCCAGCGGCGTCCCCGTGGCCACGGTGGCTCTCAACGGCGCAAAGAACGCCGGGATCCTGGCGGCTCAGATCATCGGAAGCAGCGATCAGAGGGTGGCCAGAAGGCTGCAGGAGTTCAAGCAGGAATTGAAGAACAAAGTGGACCAGATGGTTGAGGCAGTCAAAGCCGAGGGATTTGGCAGCTAATGGGGTTTCGCGCCAAGACGCCAAGGGCGCAAAGCGACTTGAGAGATGATGCGAATACCCATCGTGGGCGTCATGGGTTCGGGAAGCGAATCTCACCGCGAGAGATCCTCGAAGATTGGGCGATGGCTGGCGTTGGAAGGGGTTCACCTGCTCACGGGAGGGGGCGGGGGAGTCATGGCTGCGGTGAGCGAAGCCTTCCACAATACGAAAGGGAGGCGGGGGCTGGTGCTCGGGATTATCCCTGGGCAACCAGGCGTCAGGGCGCCCCAGCCCGGCTATCCCAACCGCTGGGTTGAAATCCCCATCTTTACCCACCTGCCCCTTTCCGGAATCCGGGGAACCGATGCGTTGTCCCGAAACCACATCAACATCCTGAGCTCGGATGTCATCGTCGCGCTGCCGGGTAGCGCCGGAACGGCCAGCGAAACCCGCCTGGCCCTGGCCTACAAGCGTCCCATCGCCGCCTACCTGGACTCACCCGGCCAAATCCCCGGACTGGCAGAACAGATCCCCGTACTCACGGCCTTTGAAGAAGTTCAGGATTTCGTCCGCTCCAACCTCCCCTGAACGGTTGGAACAAAAGGCACGAATCGCGGGCTCTGCGGTCACAGGATCTTCCAGTCGGGGCCGCCTCCGCCCTCCGGAGGTGTCCAGCGAATAATCTGGTAGGGGTCCATGATGTCGCAGGTCTTGCAGTGGACGCAGTTGGTGAAGTTGACTTGCAGCCGCAAGTCCTTCCCGTCACCGGTCATCTCGTAGACGTGGGCAGGGCAAAAGTGCTGGCAGGGATTGCCGTACTCCTCGCTGCAACGGCTGGTGCAAAGATCGGGCTCCAGAATCTTGAGGTGGCAGGGCTGGTCCTCTTCATGGGCGGTGTCGGAGAGAAAGACATCGCTCAGCTTATCGAAGGTCAGCTTGCCGTCGAATTCCGGCGCAGCACCGTTTTGGGGATGGCGACTCAGCCTTTCCATCATCTCATGGCCGGCCTTGGTGGGCATGGGGTCGGAGAAGCCCCGTCCGCCGCTGAAAAACTGCAGGCCGGCGTGGAACATGCCGCTGTAAAAACCCTTCTGGAAGGATTGGCGGAAGTTGCGCACCTTCCACAATTCGTCATAAGCCCAGCTTTCCTCGAAGCGTTCCTGGAAACCCTTCAGCCGTTCGGTCGAAAAGTCTTCGGTCGCCAGCGCCTCCACGATGGTCTCAGCCGCCAGCATGCCGCTTTTGATGGCCAAGTGGATTCCCTTCAGCCTTTGGGAATCGAGGAAACCCGCTGAGTCGCCGATGATGAGCAACCCGTCGGCGTAAGGGCGAGGCATGGAATAGAGTCCGCCTTCGGGGATGGCCTTGGCTCCATAGGCCACAGCCTTGCCTCCCTCGATGAGCTTTCGGACGTAAGGATGGGCCTTGAACTGCTGGAAAAGCAGGTGGGGATCCGTGCCAGGATTCCGGTAGTCAAGCCCCACCACGAAGCCCAGGTCTACCAGGTTGTCCTGCATGGTGTAGATGAAGCCGCCCCCGAATTCCTCCGTACCCAGGGGATGGCCCATCGTGTGGTAGACGACCCCGGGGCGTACTTCCTTGGGTGCTTGCCAGATCTCTTTGACGCCGGTGGCATAGATCTGAGGCTGCCGCTTGTCGGTCAGCCCCAGGGTCTCTTCGGCCTGCATGGTCAAAGTGCCGCGCACCCCTTCGCCCAACACGGTGACCTTGGCCAGCACATCCATTCCAGGCTCGTGATTCGGCTTGGGATTGCCGTCCTTGTCCAGTCCCTTGTCGCCGATGCGCACGCCCATCACCCTGCCCTCTTCGATCAAGAGCTGGGCCGCTGGGAACTCCGGATAGACCTCCACCTCATGCTCTTCGCACAGCTCGGCCATCCAGCGCACGATCTTGCCCAACGAGGCCACATGGTAGCCGTGATTCTTGAGGTTGGGGGGAGTGATGGGCGAACGGTATCCCTTTTTCTTGCCCAGGATGATCAGTGCATCGTCCACCACCTCGGATTCATAAGGCGGACGGGCTTCAGGCATCCCTTCCAAGAGCTCTTCGAAGCCCTTTGGATTGACCACAGCCCCGCTCAGGATGTGAGATCCGATCTCCTTGCCCTTTTCGATAACCAGAATCGTCAGATCATTGAGGGACTGGCCCGATCGTGCGCCGCTGCAGACCTTCTGATTGTGCCTGCGGATGAGCCTGGAAAGATGCAGAGCCCCCGCCAAGCAGGCCGGCCCGGCCCCCACAAAAAGCACATCCACTTCCAGCTGTTCACGATCCATGGGGCAGTTGTCAGTTGTCAGTTGTCAGTTGTCAGCCAGAGAGTATCGTCCAAGGTCCAAGGTCCAAGGTCCAAGGTCCAAGGTCCAAGGTCGGAGATTACATTCTGGGGACTTTGGACTTTGGACTTCCCTTACACCCTCTCCATGTAGCGGCCCTGGCTGGGGTCGACTCGGATCACGTCTCCGACTTTGACGAAGGGCGGCACCTGCACGACTGCGCCGGACTCCAAGGTGGCCGGCTTGGGGGAGTTGCTGGCGGTGGCGCCTTTGAGCTCCGGCTCGGTTTCAACCACTTCCAGCTCGACGCTGGGAGGCATTGTGATGCCGATGGGAGAGTCGTCGTAAAACTCCACTTCGATCTGCTGGCCTTCCTTGATGTAGCTGCTGTAATCGCCCAGCGCCTCCTCGTCCAGGGCGATCTGTTCGAAATTTTCCGTATTCATGAAATGATAATGAGAGCCGTCGCTGTACAAGTACTCCATCTGATGCTGCTCAAGGCTGACCCGCTCAACGCTTTCGTTGGAGTTGATGCGCACCTCGTAGGAAGCGCCCGACTGCAGGTTGCGGATCAGAACGCGCATGATGGCCTGTCCTTTGCCGGGCGTTCGGTGCTGCACGTTCATGACGCGGTGAGGGGCGTCGTTATAAAGGATGATCATTCCCTTGCGGACCTGGGTGGCTGGAATCATAGCGGGGTAAGATATCAAAGTGGGGTCCAGGGGCGCAATTTCGGAGGAGAGGCCCGCGTTTCGAGCGAATCGGCATAGCAAGCTTGCGAACAAAAGGCGCGAGAATTGGACGAAAGGGCGCGAAAAATCAAGATGTCAGATTACGTTCGGTTACTTCGGCCCCAGCAATGGAGCAAGAACGGGTTTGTGCTGGCCGGATACTTTTTTGTTCAGGGATGGGATCAGCCGGGATTGACCGCCCAGGTGGCCTTGGCCCTTGTCGGCTTCGTCCTGGTGTCTTCGGCAGTCTACGTCCTCAATGACTTGGCCGACCGGGAAGCCGACCGCCTCCACCCGCGCAAATGCCGACGGCCCATCGCCTCAGGCCGCGTCTCTACGACCGCAGCCCGTTTGCTGCTGATCCTGCTGCTGGTTGGAGGATTTCTGCTTAGCTGGCAATCCTCGCTGACGGCTCTGGCGCTGGTTGCAGGGTACTTCGTGCTCAACGTTCTCTACAGCCATGGCCTGCAGCACGTCGTGATCCTGGATGTGTTTGCCATCGCTGCCGGATTCATGATGAGAGTCCTGGCCGGGACGGCGGGAGTGGGCATCCCGCCCTCAAACTGGCTGCTGCTGTGCTCCATCATGCTGTCGCTTTTCCTGGGATTCGGCAAGCGCTACGCCGAGTTGACCAGCCTGGACGACGCCAACTCGCAGCGCCAGGTGCTGGACAGCTATTCCGAACCGCTGCTTCAAACCCTCATCGGAATCTCGGCCGGCGCCGCCCTGCTCACCTATGCCCTTTACACGGTGGACGCCTCGACGCTTCGAACTCACGGGACCGGCGGCCTGGTTTACACCGTCCCCATCGTGGCCTACGGGCTTTTCCGATACCTGTTCAACCTTTACGGCAAGAGAAGCGGCCAGGATCCCACCCAGGAAATCCTCACCGATCCGCACTTGCTGGGGGTCACGGCGGTATGGCTGCTGATGGTCCTTTACATTCTCTGGTAATACCCAGTCTTTGTTAGCCAGCTCACAAAACCGCTTCGCTCGCAACACGAGTGCCCCTCCCCTCTACACACTCTTCTGCCATACTGTACACATTGCCTGCAGGAGGAACGATGCGTACGAATATTGTCATCAATGACGATCTGATGGAAAAAGCCCGGCAATTGACTGGCCTCACAACCAAACGGGCCGTCGTCGAAGAGGCCTTGAAAACACTGGTGCAGCTTCGCCTGCAAGAAAGGGTGCGAAGCCTGCGTGGGCAG
>JANQFM010000274.1 GCA_028277865.1 Acidobacteriota bacterium | reverse complement strand
TTTTTCGGCGAATAGAGCGACTATGAACCTCAAAATCGAGGAAATCTGGCCTCGATTCCCCACTTTCTCGCTATGATCATTTCTGCCGCGCAGACTCCTTGTGCAGCAATTTGTAAGTTTTGAGTCACCTCTGCGGCCCCTCGCAGCCGTGGCTCAAAACTTACGAATTGCTGCACTAGCTAGCGGGGGAGTCAGGAGTCGGGTTTCAAATTCCGTGCTTCAGGCTGGGAACTGCGAACCGCGAACTGCGAACTCTCCCTTTTCCGGACGACGGTTATGGCAGCGCACCCGATGTTGCTGCGCAATGACGACAAGCTCGGGATGCTCTTCGCAACATCGCTGCACTGCTTCGCCGCAGCGCGGTTGAAAAGGACACCCACACCATGGTTTCCCAAGCTGGGCGGGATTGTCCAGTTGACCGGTCGGCTCCGCCGCCTGTCCGCCCAGCAATCGAGAGGCCATCAGCGCCTGCGTGTAAGGATGCTGGAATCGGCTTTCGATTTGGCTGGCCGGCCCATTCTCCATCACAACGCCGGCATACAAAACGCTCACCTGATCGGCGATGCGAAACATCAGGTCGCAGTCGTGGGTAATGAAGAGGATGGCCAGCCCAATGCGCTGGTTCAGGTCGCGCAGCAGATCGACGATGAGGCGGGAATTGGCCGCGTCCAGCGAAGCAGTCGGCTCATCGGCCAGCAGCAGTCCAGGCCGTGTCGTCAAGGCCAGCGCGATCAAGACTCTTTGACACATTCCTAATGAGAGTTGGTGGGGAAAGGCGTCCAGCAGCTCGCCCGGCTCCTCCAGTCCCACCTCGGCCAATCCTTCCACGGTTATGCGGCGGGCTTGCTGGGCTGTGCCGGGCAAATGGGCGCGGATCATCTCCACCATCTGCTTTCCCACCCTCTGATAAGGGTTCAGCGCCGCCGCGGCCTCCTGCGGGATCAGCCCAATGCGGCTGCCCCTCAACCGGCGCATTTGGCCGATGGGCAATCGGAGCAGGTTTTGCCCCTCAAAAAGAATCTCTCCCTGCATGCGCATCCGTCGGGACGGAAAAAGGCGTAGCACAGCCCGTGCCAGGGTTGACTTGCCGCTGCCCGATTCCCCAGCCAGTGCGTGGATTTCCCCAGGCTGGATATCCAGGTCCACATGACGCAAGATCTCCACCGATGCTTCCGCTTCAGCACTCACACTCAGTCCGCGGATGGAAAGCAATGGAGGATCAGCCGCCATCCCGTGACTTAAGCACAACAGCTCATGCGAGGCAAGAACAAGCCGTCAAGTCCAGCCACAGAGGCACAGAGAGCACAGAAAAAAGAAGAGAGGCCTGATGCTCAGCGTTCATCAGGTCCGCTTCCCCGCTGTGCTAGGCTTCCATACCGAAAGGGCCTAAAGAGATGACTGCAACCAAGCGCATTGTCGGATTTAGCGGCTTCCTGCGGTCCAACGGATTGCGTGTGGGCGTTCGAGAGACTCTGGACGCTCTTAGGGCGGCCCGGGCAGGCCTGCTGGAGAGCAAGCAGGCCTTCCGCTTGGCACTGCGCTCGCTGCACTGTAGTTCTCGTCAGGAAGCCCGAAAGTTCGACGCGCTATTTGAGTCCTACTGGGCTGAAAGCTCTCCCCTCCCCGTGGTGCCGCAACGATCCAGACCTGTTGCTGCCTCTGACCCATTAGGTCGCGTGCGGCGGGCGCCGGCATCTTTCCGTATGGGAGAGGCGCGGCGAGCCGAGGCGGAAGGCGAAGGCTCGGCCACCACATCGGCAAGCCGCATGGAACGTCTGCGCAAGACGGCTTTTCCCCGGCTGACTGCGCACGATCAGCAGGCTTTCGAAGAGTTGGCCCTGCGGCTTTGGAAGCGGATGAGCGTCCGACTATCCCGCAGCTTGCGCAAGTCCGGGCTGCGACGCCAAGTCGACCTGCGCAGCACCATCCGCCGCAACCTGCAGCATGGAGGAAATCCCCTCGAGCTGGCCTTCCGTGGACGCCGGCCCAAGCGCCCCAGCCTGGTGGCGCTTTTGGATGTGAGCGGCTCGATGGACCAGTACAGCCTCCTGTTGCTGCGCTTTGTACACGCCCTGGAAAAGCACTTCCGCAGCATCGACTCCTTTCTTTTCAGCACCCGGCTGACGCCCATCAGCTCCGCCATGCGCAGACGCCCTCTCCGGGAAACCCTGCAGGTCGCATCCCAACAAGATCTGGCCTGGTCCAGCGGCACGCGCATCGGGGAGTGCTTGCGGGAGTTCAACAACAAGCATGCCCGCCGGCTTCTTTCACGGAGTACAATGGTGCTGATTTTCAGCGACGGGCTGGACACCGGGCCTCCCCAAATGCTGGCTGCCGAACTGGAAGAGATCCGCTGGCGGGCGCGCAAGCTGATCTGGCTCAATCCGCTGCTTGCAACAGACGGTTATCAGCCTTCGGCGCGGGGAATGAGTGCCGCGCTCCCCTGGATCGATATCTTTGCCGCCGCCCACAACCTAGAAAGCCTGCTGGCATTGGAACGCCATCTGCAACCTTGAAAGCGATGACCGGAGAACTGCTGGAAAAAGCCCATCAACTCAGCTCCCAGGGCAAGCCCTTTGTGCTTGCCGTGGTGGTGCGCCGTGAGGCGCCGGTATCCGTCCAGCCGGGGGACAAAGCCATCATCGAAGAGAACGGCAACATGCACGGATGGATCGGCGGAGGCTGTACGCGACCGGTCATCCTGCACGAAGCCCGTCAGGCCTTGAAAGCCGGTCGGCCGCGCCTGGTGCGGGTGACGCCCCAGGCGGCTTCGCAATCCCAAAAAGGAGTCTCCGAGCACACCATGACCTGTCACAGCGGAGGAACCCTGGACGTTTACATCGAACCGGTGCTGCCCTGCACCCAACTGATCATCTTGGGCCGCTCGCCGGTCGGCCGGGCACTGGCGAGGATGGGCAAGGCCTTGAGCTACCAGGTGGCGGTGGCCGCTCCAGGAGCGGAGCAGCAGGACTTCCCGGAGATCGACTGGTTCAGCCAAAGCCACGACTTGTCCGAACTGAAGACTGCCGCCAAGTCAGGGGTTGTGATCTGCACTCAGGGGGAGCAGGACGAGGAGGCGATCCGGCAAGCACTTTCGACTCAGGCCGACTACATCGCCCTGGTGGCCAGCCCCAAAAAGGCTCAAAGCTTGTTGCAGGAGCTTTCCAGGCAGGGGATCGAGTCCCAGCAGTTGAAATCGATCAAGGCGCCTGCCGGCCTGGACATCGGCGCCGACCAGCCTGCCGAGATCGCTGTCAGCATCCTGGCCGAATTCATCCAGCGCTTACGCAGCGGCCAAGCCCGGACGGCAACGGAGACCGAACAGCAGCAACCCCTCCGAGACCCCGTCTGCGAAATGGTCGTCGACCCCGCGGCCAACCCGCCCACTTCGACTTGGCAAGGCAAGACCTTCTACTTCTGTTGCCCCGGATGCAAGCGAGCCTTCGACCAGCAACCTGCCAAATACGTCTGAACGGATCTCACACCTACTGGAACTTCAGCCTAGACGCGAGAGAACGAGAGAAGTCTATTCATTTTTTGCTTTGCGGTCTTCGCGACTTTGCGGCTTTGCGCGAAACTCCCCTCTTTGTGCGACCCCCTTCCCCAACCACTTTGCCCCTTCCCGCCACAATGTCTCCCTGAATTCCGAGCGGAAAAAGCAAAAGTGTCCCAATTCGCTCACATCCAGGTGGTCCGGCTCGATGTGTCGCTGCTCAGCGGACGCCTCTTCAAACCATTGCAGAAAGGCTTGACTTGCCGCCAGGGGACAGAAAGGGTCGTCCGAAAAGCTGAAGGCCAGCATCGGCCTCTTGTAGAGAAGCCCTGGAAACTCCATCTGAGGCCTTTGCCCCAGGTAGTAGTCCGGATGACGGCACCAAGAGGCCCATTCCAGTGCCACTCCCTTGGGAAGGTCCTCGCCCAGCCCGACGCGCTTGCTGGGGAAGTATCCCATCAGGCGCGACAAGGCCGGCATCACCAAGTACCACAGGAAAGCGAGCAAATATTTACGGGGAATGCTCCAATGGCGCCAGTGACCGCTCTGGGCGGCTACGGCCATGAAGCGGTCGATGCCTTGAGGATTCTCGGCAAAGGCCAGCACTTGGCCGCCCACGCTGTGACCGATGACAGCGATGCGAATCGCTTGTTGATTCTCGACCCATTGCAGCACACCGTTGAAGTCCTTTTGCCCCCAATCTCGCATGCGTGCCACAAATCCCCTTAACGACCTGGGGCGTGAACCGCCGATCCCGCGATAGTCGTAAGTCACCACAGACCAGCCCTGTTTGGCCAGAAAGGCGGCGAACTTCTGGTAGTAGGCCCGTTTGACCCCTGTGGCCGAGTTGATCACTGTCCACTGGCGGTCGGGCCCCTCAAAGATGGTGGCGGAAAGCGGAAAACCGTCCGTGGCGGGGATGGTCTGCTCGCGCACCTG
The DNA here is from genome assembly GCA_028277865.1 of Acidobacteriota bacterium. Lineage (GTDB taxonomy): Bacteria > Acidobacteriota > UBA6911 > RPQK01 > DATIPO01 > JANQFM01. The sequence goes on along the minus strand of JANQFM010000274.1, from coordinate 3,002 downwards.
CATGAATCGAGTCTACCAAAGAGGGATTCGCGCCAAGACGCAACGTCCGCCAAGCATGGGAATTCATTCCTTTGCGCTCTTTGCGTCTTGGCGCGAAACCCCGATGCGGCGCAGCAGTTGCTCGAATTCAGCCCGATCGCGCAGGTTGTCGAAGAGAGGTTCCAGGTTGAGAAAAACCAGACGGTTGTAGCGCTCCTCCAATGCCTGTTCCAGCTGTGCGATGGCGGCACCCGGCTCGTCCAGCCCAACATATACCAGAGCCAGGGCGTAGGCGGGGACGTATTCGGATTGCGACCATTCCTGCAGCCGTGATAGCTGGGCGTAGGCGTGGGCCTTTTCTCCCCACCCGGCGTAAATGTTGCCCAGCACGCCCACAGCCAGAGGGAAGTGGCCGCCCTCCAGCAACCGTAAGGTCAGTCTGATCTCGGCGGCGGCTTCCTCGAACCGTCCCATTTGGCGAAAGACGAGCCCAAGGATGAAGTGCACCACGGGAAAGCGGGGATCCAGCTCCAGAGCCTTCTTCAGTTTCAGCTCGGCTTCCTCGTAGCGGCGCGCATAGTAGAGTCCCCATCCGACCTCGGTGGTGATGATCAATGACAATGGGTCCAATTCGCCGGCCAGACGAATCTGCTCGGCTTCCTCCTCGAATCGTCCCATGGCGGTGAGCAGTTCGTGGTACCAGTGGCGGGCCGTGGCATAGTTGGGGTTCAGTTGCAGGGAGCGCTGAAATCCTTTTTCTGCCGTCTGCCAGTCCCATTCGTAGTAAAGCCGGACATAGGCCAGCGAAGTGTGGGCTTCGGCCAGTTCGGCGTCGATTTCCAGGGCTTGCCGGGCGGCGGCTCGGGCCCGCGGCATGGCCTCGTGCGGCGGGACTGCGCCATAGAGGCTGAGCAAGCTGTGACAGTCGGCCAGTCCGCTGTAGGCCAGTGCATAGATGGGATCTTCCTCGATAGCGGCCTGGAAATATCCGATGGCCTTCTTGAGCCCCAGGGCGGTTCGCTTGTTCCAGTGAAAGCGCCCTTTCAAGTAGTTGCGGTAGGCGGACAAGTTTTCGGTATAGCGTTTCTGAAGCTGCTTCTTGTCCGGGTCGGTCAACCTGAGGCGCAGCTTTTCCAGGATTTCGGTGGAGATCTCTTCCTGAATCGTAAACAGGTCGGCCGCAGTGCGGTTGTATTGCTCGCCCCAGAGCTGGGAGCCGTCCGAGACCTTGACCAACTCCGCCCCTACCACCAGCCGGTCGCCCCACTGTCCCACTCGTCCCAGCAAAACCAGTCGAACCCCCAACTTCCTGCCGATGACTTGCGGATCTTCGACGCTCCCCTTGTAGCGGAAGGCCGTACTTCGAGCCATCACGCGCAGCCGGGGGATCCGTGAGAGGCTGTTGATGAGGCTTTCGGCAATGCCGTCGCACAGATACTCAAACTCGGGATCTTCTCCGGCGTTGATCAAGGGCAGTACGGCTAGCGAGTGGCCGGGCTGGTCAGAAGCAGGTTCGGCTTGCCGGGCCGACTCTGCCGGCTGCATCTGGCCGGACAGGATGCGCTTGTGCAGCCGTGTAGTCTGTTCGTCCGGCTCGGCGTCCAATTCCTGGCGCAAGGCTTCACGGCAGCGCTCGTACTGGGTGAGTGCCTGTTGGCGGTTCCCGCCCAGGGCGTAAAGGCGCATCAGCCCGCGGTGGGCCTCCTCGTAAGTGGGCTCAATGTCAAGCAGTTGATGAAACCTCTCGACACCGACTTGATAGCTCCCCGCCGTTTCGGCCAGCTGCGCCAGGCGAAGCAGGAGGTTCTGCTGCAGGATTTTCAACTGATCCCGTTTGCGCCCGGCCCATTCCTCATAAAGATCTTCGCTGAGCAGATCTCCCTGGTAGAGCGCCAGAGCCGATTCCATCCCGGCTTCATCGGCGTCCTTGAGTGCTTGGCTGGCGCGTCGTTCAAACTCGGCTGCATCGATGAACAATTCTCCGGCCTGCAGACGGATCTGGTCTCCCTTGCGTCCGATGAACCGCGAACCCGCAGCGGCGCCCAGATTCGGTTCCAGCGCCTTGCGGGCCAAGTGGACAATTTTGTTGAGGTTGTTGGCGGCTGATTCTGCTGTGGTGTCGGGCCACAAGGCTTCCATAAGCTGCTCGCGATGCAGTCGTTGCCCTGGTGCCAGGGCCAGCAGTTTGACCAACTGGCTGGCCTTGCGACGCCTCCAACGCCCTTCCTCCAGCGGACGGCCGTCCACCGAAACGCGAAAAGGGCCCAGTAGCTGAATCCGCAGAGAAGATCTGTTCGCTTTCAAATCCGTGCATCACATTAGCAGGCGTCCCCGCTCTCGTCCAGAAACCAAGGAGCCTCAATGAAAAGGGGCCGTGTCTTCGATTTTTAATCTTGGTGATCAAGTATGCTGACTGCGTGATGCATGAACAAAATTAAAGATCAGATTCAAGACACGGCCCCAGGCAGATCCTTCCCGAATCTGTTAAGAAAGGCTTGCATGCCGCCAAAAACCGCCTTTGTAACGGGTGCCACCGGCTTTGTAGGGCTCACGCTTGTTGAGGAGCTTCTGGCGCAGGGCTGGCAGGTGATCGCCTTGCATCGTCCCTCGTCGAACCTCGATTACTTGAAAAGATTCGCTGTGGACTTGGTGCAAGGAGATGTCACCGCCCCGGAATCCCTCGAAAGGGCGATTCCGCATGGCCTGGATGCCGTTTTTCACGTGGCGGGCAGCGTCAACATGTGGTCGCGCCACAATGCCCTTCAAGACCGCGTCAACATCGACGGAACGCGACATGTCGTTTCAGCCTCCATTCGCAAGGGCGTACGGAGAGTGATCCACACCTCCAGCATCTCGGCCTATGGCTTGCACAAAGGACGCATCGACGAAAAATCCGAACAGAGGGGCGGCCGTTCCTTCATCAACTACCAGAGATCCAAGTTCCTGGCCGAAAAGGAAGTCCGACGGGGGATCGAGAAGGGCTTGGATGCCGTGATCATCAACCCGGCTTCCATCATCGGCGC
>JANQFM010000181.1 GCA_028277865.1 Acidobacteriota bacterium | reverse complement strand
GACCTGGAGCCCGGAACCCGGAACCCCTGACCGCCGCCGGACCCCTCGCAGCCAAATTTGACTCAATCGTGAAGAACCCTGAAACCCTAGCGGCCTAGCGGGCGAGGCGATGCAGCGCCTTAGACCGGGGGAAGGAGTCTGATTGGAACTTTGGACTTTGGACGTTGGACCTTGGACAGACTCTGCTCCGTTATAATCCCCCGGTAAAGCTGTGAATTACCGGGAGGCGGTGCGATACCTCCAGGACCTGGGCAACGAGGTCCTGGGCATGAAGTTTGGGCTGGAGACGATCCGGGGGCTGATGCAGGCTCTGGGCAATCCTCAGCAGCAGTACCCGTCTGTGCTTATCGCCGGGACCAACGGCAAGGGCTCGGTGGCTTACTTTCTGAACTCCATCCTGCAGTCCGCCAGGATTCGCAGCGGCCTTTACACCTCTCCTCAGGTGGTGTGCCTGCAAGAGCGCATTGTCACGGAGGGGCGGCAAATATCGGCTCGGCAATTGGCTGCAGGACTGAACCGCGTCGTTCAAGCCATTCCATCAGCACCCATTCCCCAGCCTCCTACCTTTTTCGAAACCCTCACCGCCTTGGCATTTGATCACTTTGCCCGTCAGTCCATCGAACTGGCGGTCCTGGAAGTGGGCATGGGAGGCCGTCTGGACAGCACCAACGTGGTGGAGCCGCTGATTTCCATCCTGACGCCCATCGGGATGGATCATCGCAATTTCTTAGGCGACACCATTGAAGAGATTGCCGGTGAAAAGGCGGGAATCCTGCGTCGGCGAACTCCCATCCTTTCTGCGCCTCAACAGCCGCAAGCCCGTCGAGTCTTCCAGCAGCGGGCAGCAGCTTTGAGCGCGCCTTTGTTCGAGTTGGACGCGGGAATGATCCAGGAGGTGAACCCGGATGCTGGTTGCTACCGTTTCAGCTACCGGGGACTGGCACTCGAACTGGGCGTCCAGGGCGCCCACCAAATGGAGAATGCAGCCCTGGCAGTCGAGGCGGCTTTGGGCTTGCGCCGTCAGGAATACGCCATCTCGGATCGGCACATCCAGCGAGGCATCCAGCGGGCGCGTTTTCCCGGGCGCATGGAGAAGGTCGCCTCCGGACCGGATATTTATATCGATGGCGGCCATAACCGGGAAGCCGCCGAGCGGGTGGCCGAATTCGTCCGGCGGCACATGCCGCAGCCTCGGTCGCTGATCTTCAGCATGCTGGTCGGCAAAGACATCCGAGGCGTCGCAGAACTGTACCGCCCGCTTTTCGACCAGATCGTTTTGGTGCCCCTCGACTCTCCCCGTGCTGCACGCCTGGAAGATCTGCAGAGCGCCTTGCCGGAAGCTCAGACCGTTTTGGACCTTCCTCAAGCCTTGTCGATTGCCCGCTCCGGTGCAGCCGCCGTCCTGGCCAGCGGCTCCTTCACCCTGGCCGGCGCCATCCGTTCCCGTTTCCAGCCGGAGTTTTCTCTCGGCTCGTCCCGGTAGTAGAGACGCGCAGTGTGGCGCTATTGACACTCTTGCATCCTCGGCGCTACTTTTCGCATCTCTTCAGCCATGGAAAGCTCGATTCTAGTCGGCTTGGCTCACGGCAATGCCCTCAGGCGCCAGGAAGAGGAGTCTCTGCTGGAACTGGCCGAACTGGCCTGCAGTGCAGGCGCCGAGATAAGCGAGGTCTTTTTGCAGGAGCGGCCGCGGCCTGATCCCGCTTACCTGATCGGACGCGGCAAGGTGGACGAGGTGCGCCTGGCAGTCCAGGAGCACGAGGCGGATGTGGTCATCTTCGACGAAGACCTCACACCCGCCCAATTGCGCAACCTGGAATCGGCCTTTGAAACGCGCGTCATCGACCGCAGCGAGCTGATCCTGGACATTTTTGCCCAGCGCGCCCGCAGCGCCGAAGGCAAGCTGCAGGTCGAGCTGGCCCAACTCGATTACCTATTGCCGCGGCTGACCGGACGTGGAGCCATGCTCTCGCGGCTGGGCGGCGGCATCGGGACGCGGGGGCCGGGCGAAACCCAGTTGGAAGTCGATCGCCGAAAAATCCGGTTGCGCATTGCCCGCATCAAGCGCGACCTGCAGCGGCTGGAATCGCGCCGTGCCCTGCACCGTCAAAAGCGCCAAGGCGTCCCCATCCCCACTGTCAGCTTGGTGGGCTACACCAACGCCGGCAAGTCGACCCTCTTCAATCGCCTCAGCGAGTCCGACACCTGGGTGAGCGCCAAGATGTTTGCCACCTTGGATCCCCTGGTGCGAAGAATCGAGTTGCCCAGCGGCCAGCGCGAGGCCGACCACATCGACAGCCGCGGACCG
>JANQFM010000142.1 GCA_028277865.1 Acidobacteriota bacterium | reverse complement strand
CTTCTGGCTGTCGGTGTTGTAGACCTGGCGGGCAACCGCTGCTCTGCTGCCATCGCGGCTTTGGATGCGTATGGCAACGCGCTGGCTCAGTGTCAGCTGCCCTTGGGAACTGACGACGAGGCTGCTTTCATTCAATAGAACCACGGCGTCGGCATGCTGGAGGCTGTTCGGCAGCGACTCCGCAGCGCTGCGACGCAGCCAGGTTGGGGGACTGTCCGCGCCAAAGGCGAGGGTGGCGGGGCTAAGAAGAAGAATCAAGGCAAGGCGGAAGAGAATCATCGCTGCCTCCAAATAGGTTTCGCGCCAGTCGCCAATTCGCAAAGCTGACAGAAAAAGGCCCGCCTTCAGCGACCTCCTTCGGCCTGTTGCCTGAGGATGAGCGTGTGTGTGTCGCGCTGATGGACATCGTCGAAAATCTGCTTGAGGCCCGAGTAGCTGCTGACCGGGAAGAGCAATCCGCGGAAAGCGAAGCGGCGCTGGTAGATCAACTGGCGTCCCTTTTGTGCAACCTCCAGCTGGGCGCTGTACTGGGCCACCTTTTGAGGAGAGAAAGGTGCAGGGGAATCGCTGCTCTCCAAGACCATCCCATCGGGCAGGTCAATGGCCACGTGGTCCTCTTCCGACCAGCGATAGTTGAAGTAGATCCGGTGATGCCGTTGGCTGGAAGAAAAGCGGGGCTCACGGCCGGTCTGAAAAAAGGCGGGCTGCAGAAAGAGGCGCTTTGCAGTGCCCTGGGCGTAGCTGGGGACAACCACCTGCCAGCTATAAGCCAGAGGCTTGGAGGGATCCTCCAGGTTTTCGATCTCCACTTGGCTGATCTGGGCGTTGTTGAACCACTCCTGGACCATCTCTCGGACAGCCCGCCTGCGTTCCTCTGGGGTTTCGTCGTCCAGCGACTCACGCCGGGATGCCGCCTGATGGCCGGTGTACTCGATACGGCAGCGGCCCTGCAGGCTGCCGTCAGAGCCCAACTGCAATTGGGCTGTTCTTTTCTGCAACGACTGTTGGGCCTCAGCCAATGGCGTCTCAACAAACAGAGGCTGGTCCGAATCGAGGATCAAGGCCTGCTGAGCTTCTCCTTGCCAGCGCAGCATTCCAAAGGGAAGGTGGCGGCTGGCCGGTGAGTGAAACTCCCATTGTCCGTCTTTTCTTACAGCGATGGCCCAGTTGGTCAAGAAGTAGTCATCGGTCATATGAGGCGAAAAAAAGAAGTCGCTGCGGTCGCCCATCAATGCGTAGCGCGCCTCGAAGCCCGAAGCGTTGGCCAAGGCGGCAAAAAGCAGGTCTATGTCCAGGTCGGTTCCAAAACCTCGCTTGATGGTGTCGGAAGGGGAGTTGTTCTTCCGGCCCTTCTTGCGATCTTTGTCGGAAAGCTCCACGGCGTCATCGTAGATGCTTCGAACCTCGTCTCGGCAATACTCAAAGATCCGCTGCAGCTTCTCGTCGGTGTTCGAGGTTTGCCCAGTCAGTCGGGCTGCTAGCTTCTTGACATCCCCATTGACTTTCATCAAGGGCTTCATCCGCTTGAAGAGGTCTTTGCTGTAGGCCGTCCAGAACTGCTGTGGAGTCGTTTTCTCCCACTGGTCGGAGTAGAAGAGAAGCATCCAGGGGCGGATCGAGGGCTCGGGAGGCATGTTCCTTTCTTCCTGAAAGGCCGGCACGTCTTTCATGGAGGTGCGGAAAAAGCCTTTCTTGTCTCGTTCGAAAGGGGTTCGGCTGCCGTTGAGGGTCATTCCCCGCATGCCATAGCCGTATCGCTCCAGCGCCTTGAGCGGCTTGATCAAATAGGTGACCAACTGGACGGGGATATCTCTTTGAAACTCGAAGCGGGCGTAATTGGCCAGCTGGCCCTTGCGTGTCTCACGCCAGCGGTACTCAATGATCGAGCCGGGCTCGACTCCCGGCATGGCGAAAGACCTGACCTTGATCTTGATACCCGAAATCTTGACCAAAGTGCGCTCGTAGATGGAATCCTTGTCGAGTTCGACGATCCTGCCATTGGGCTGGATGGTTCGAGCTGCTATTCGATCGATGCGAATGCTCTTGGTGAAGGGAATGTCAATGGTGCTCTGAGACTTGCGTCCTCTTTCGTTGAAGATCTTGATTCGGATGTAGTGCTGCAGGACAGTCCGAACATCTCCTCCCGAAGATTGATCTTCGACGCTCACTTCCCAGAAGATCGCCTCGGCATCAGCGTTTTCGTCAACTCGGGGGCTCTGCATGGAGAGATGCTGCGCATCGACGGGCCTCCAATCATCCTTGGCGGCCTGAACGGCAACCGCCAGCCCCAACGTCAATAAGCCTCCCAGGAGTATTTGCCCCGGCCACTTCTGATGCATTTTCCCTCCACTGCGTTCCCTTTGAGCCATACGAAGAATGTACAAGTCATTTAGCATAACGCAAACGAGGCACAAAATACCTCACTCAAAGTTGAAAGGGTTGGGGGAGGCAAGTCAGGAGAAAAGCAGCGGCAGAGGTCTTGAGGAGTCCAAGATTCTTCGTTTCAACCACAAAGGCACGCAGGGCACAGAAGGGTAGGAAGAAACCCCGTGCCTCGGTGCCTCTGTGGCGAAATTCAGGGCTCAGGCTTTCTTGTAGAGCGAGCCGATCACTGCTCCGCCGATCACGGCTTCAATGATGTGGATCCCTCCCCAGCACCAGGCCAGATAGTAAGGGAACCCATCGATGACCAGCGGAAAATAAAAGGGGCCGAAGAAGGCCACCAAGCCCAAGAAAAAGCCGAATGTGACACCTCCGGCCAAACCGGAAGCCCAGCAGTCGCAGGTCTTGGCGTAGAAAATGGTCACCGTGAGCGCGATGCAGACGGAAATGGCCAGAAACCAGAATGGGCTGGCTTCTTCCTGTGCAAAGACCCCGGGGTTCGCCTGGTAGGTATTGCCCATGATCAAGCCGTGCATTACGAAGTCAGCCAACCAGACCACGATTCCGGCGACCACGCCGGCGATAACGATTCTTCCCCAATTCATAGTGTCCTCCCTTCTGAGCTGTATTGTCCTCCAATTCTACGCAGTTTGGGAGGGAATGCTAGGGGAGGCCCGCAAAAATCGCAAAAACAAACCCGAAAAG
>JANQFM010000140.1 GCA_028277865.1 Acidobacteriota bacterium | reverse complement strand
CGCGCCTAATGGCCCAAGACCCCCAGAAGCTGGCCGGCTTCCATGAATTCATGCACAACTTCAAGCACCGGGAGATCGAGGCTGAGCTGATCGACGCTTTGCGCCTCTTCGAGCTGCAGCATGGCGATGCCGCCCGTTGGACGGGAGAGCAGCTGGCCTCGATGGTGACCTTTGCCGACCGCTACGCCAACAGCCAAGGCCGAGACAGGCTGCTCGACCTCTTCGGCGAGGCCTTTGAGCACAGCGGCCCCCTGGCGCGACCCGAAGACTATGAAAGCGTCATCCGATTCCTGGCCCGAGGCGCCGCCTCAACGGGGAGTCCGCTCCATCGCGCAGCCGCCCTGAAAAACTGGGGATCCTTGCTGGCACATCACCTCATCGGAAAGGGGCAAGGCCTTGAAACAGCCCGTAAAGGCTGGGATTGCCTCTTGGAGGCGCTTGCCTCTCATCTGCCCGAATTGGCTGAAAAATACCTGGCTGAACCAGCCTGGCAAGGCAAGGAATTGCGCAGCCTGGATGCCCCCAGCCTTCTCTTTTTGCTGGCGGTCACCTGGAAGTGCCTGGATCTTTGCGCTGATGGCCCGGCTTGGGAGCACGACGGGTTTCGATCACTGGCCGAACATCTGATGCACTGCCCTTGGCCCATCGCAGAAAAGGCCTATGAAGTCTGCCGGATGGCTGTCGGCCGGGAAGGTGCCTTGGCGCCGGTCAGCCGACTGCTGATGGTCCTTGGAGGCGGTCAGGGCAGCGGCCAAGAGGCATGCCAAGTCCGCTTCCAGATCGGACGAAGCCTGGGCCGTTGCCTGGCCGATCTTCCTCCCGGCCAAGCTGCACAGGTGCGGCAGGAATTGGACGAGGAAGGCACCCGGGGGCTGCTTTACGGGGAATGGCTCCACTGGCGTGATCAAGCAGAGGATCCGCTTCGGGCTCTCCAAGATTACCGAAATTCAATCCTGAATCTGCTGCCTGCCTACGCCGAGCGCTGCAGCGCCTTGGTCACGGTTTCGATCCTGGAAAAAGTGCCCCCTCAAAAACACTTGCCACTCATAATGGAGTGGCTGATGAGCGGGGAGATTCACAGCTTTCCTCCAGAATATCTTTCCTATTGCCTGGACCTGGTGAATCAAAGCGTCCCTTTGGATCCCCGCCAAGCCGGGGATGGCGATGCCATGGATTCCTTGCTGAAAGCGGCCGCTCAACATGGCATAAGGCTCAAGCCCGATCGTCCTCTGCTTCGAAAGGCATTGGCCACGATCGGTTCCAACGGAGATCTGAAGATTCTCCCGCTGCAGGGCATTCAAGCTGCCCTGCCTGCTCTGAGCAGCGCCGATTACGGGCTGTTCTTGGGCGGATTCCTGGAAGAGGCTTTGGATCGGGTCGGAAACAAGAAAGAGCACCAAAAGGTGCTTCTGGCCACCTTTGTTCCAGCGCGCTTAAAAACCTTCCAGGCCTTCTACCAGGCTTTTTTCAAATCCAAGAAGAAGAATCAGTGGCCGGAGTGCTTTCAAGGCGCCCTTAAATTCTGGCTGGCCTTTGAAGCTGCCGACCAGAGGCTGACCGCCCTGGCGCCCCTGGAAAAAGCTGCCCTGACGGCTTTGGCACATGCCCTGGGCCGTCTGAACGACAAAAAGATGGCTGACCTGCGGAACAAGCTCCGCAGCGCGGGACTCGATCGGCGGGGAAAGACACGCTGGAAGTGGATCTTGGATGAGGCTGCCAGGAGCAATCTGGGATTTTTTGCCCGCTGGCGAAAGGGCCGAAACCCCATGCCCTGAAAAGCCTGAGCTAAACAGGCTGAAAGGAGGAAATCCCATGTCGGACACAGAAGATCTATTCGGCTGCATAGGCATCATTCTCGCTGTCGTGGCTATTGTACTTGTCGTGGCCCTTGCCGTACAGATTTTGGCCGCCGTCGGCGCCCTTTACGGAGGGGGAATCGCGCTGCGGAATTATGGGCTGGCTTTCCAGCACAATGTCCGCCCGGAAAGGAGGGCCGCCGCATGAGCAAAATCGTTGAACCCGCCATCAAGAGCTACTTTTTCGGCAAAGGCTATCGTGACCTGTGGGCGGTCATCCAAGAGAGCTGGCGTCGAAATCAGGTCTCCGCAAGCGGGGAGTTCTCAAA
>JANQFM010000060.1 GCA_028277865.1 Acidobacteriota bacterium | reverse complement strand
AGTTGGCAGTTGGCAGTTGGCAGTTGGCAGTTGGCAGTTGGCAGTTGGCAGTTGGCAGTTGGCAGTTGGCAGTTGGCAGTTGGCAGTTGGCAGCAAGAGGGTAACGGACTGGGCTGGGCGGTCGTTGGCGGTGCCCGCTGGGGGATCTCCCTATCCTGAGAAGGGACAGATCCCTATTCCTGGCAGGATCACGAGAGCAATACCTTAAAAGCTGGCCTGTTCGCTCTATTTGAGCAAAGGCAGGGGCACAGATTGCGGACCATGACAAAAAGGTGCGCGCTGAAGGGAGACTATGGCTACAGCAGCAGCCGAAACAAATGACCAGAGCGCTTGCCCGGCCGCCCTGCGCATCCTCTACGTCGATGATTCACCTTTTGACCGCGGGCTGGTCCGTGACGCATTGACTGTCGAAGAAGAGGGCTTCGAACTGGTCGAGGCCGATTCGCAGACCGCCTTCGAAGAACGGCTCGGCCAAGGCCGTTACGATCTGGTCCTGAGTGACTTCAACATCCTGGGGTTCGAAGGGCTGCAAGTCATCGACGCAGTCAAAGGCAGGTATCCAGGGACCCCGGTGGTCATCGTGACCGGGACGGGCTCCGAAGAGATTGCGGTCAAGGCCATGAAGCGGGGTGCCGCCGACTATGTCATCAAAACTCCCCAGCACATCCGACGGCTTCCCCAAACCATCCGCTGCGCCATCGAACGAAGGGATTTGGAACGGCAACGGCACCAAATGAAGCGGGAGCTGAGAAGGCGCCTGCAAATGCAAGCCGCCCTGGCCGATCTGAGCCGGTCGGCGCTGTCGGTGCCCAATATCCAAGATCTGCTGGAAGAGGCTGTCCGTCGACTGGCCGAGACACTCAAGGCGGAGCTGTGCAAAGTCTTGGAGCTTTCTGACGACAGTCAAAGCTTTCTGCTCAGGGCAGGCGTCGGCTGGCATGATGGCCTGGTTGGCCAGGCTCGCGTCGATGCCGGCAGCTCTTCGCAGGCCGGATTCACACTGAGGTGCGGAAAGCCGGTTGCAGTCGAAGATTTGGCCTCTGAGGCGCGCTTTCAAGGCTCGCCCTTGCTCCGGGATCACAGGGTCGTCAGCGGAATGAGCGTCGTGATTCCAGGTCAGCAGCGAGCTTATGGCGTGTTGGGCGTTCATACAATCTCCAGCCGACGCTTCAGTTCGGACGACGTGCAGTTTGTCCAGGCGGTTGCCAACGTCTTGGCCGAAGCCATCGAATGGCGGCGCGCCGAAGGCCTGCTGCGGCGCAGCGAACAGCTCTTTCGAGAGATCACCGAAAACGCTCAAGACATCGTTACTACCCTGGGCAAGCGGGGCCATTTCCGGTACGTCAGTCCTTCTGCGGAGCGGATCCTGGGCTATGCTCCCCATGATCTGATTGGCCAAAAGGCCCTCGCATATGTCCATCCGGATGACCGCAAGAAATGCCTGGACGCGTTCAACGCCTTCCTTTCCAAACCTGGCAGTTCAGCCGTCGAATTCCGGTTTCTTTGCCAGGACGGTTCCTGGAAGACCCTGGAATCTCTTGGCAAGTCCCTGCTCGCCAACCCTTCGGTGGCCGGAATTGTCGTTCACTCCCGCGACATCACCCAGATCAGGGAGGCCGAAGCGCATAATAAGGCGCTGCTCGAAGCCATTCCGGATGTCATCGTACGGCTGGACCGCCAGGCCAACGTGCTGGACTTCAAGCCGGCCGCAGGATATGAGCCCGTCAAAAACCTCGGCCCAGGTGACAATCTGACCACATTGGTCTCTGCCGAGACCGCCCGGCGCGGACTGGAGCACATTCGCCAGGCTTTGAAAACGGGCCAAACCCAGCTATTCGAGTTTCAGATGGGAGGCAAGCACCCGGCTTACAGGGAATCACGCATCGTGGCCTGGTCCGAGGACGAGGTGATCGCGATGGTCCGAGACATCACGGAACGCCATCATGCTGAAGAGGCCTTGCGGGAAAGCGAACGGCGCTATCGCATGCTGGCCGAAACTGCTCACGATCTGATCATCGTTCACGACGCCCGGGGCCGGATCACCTATTGCAACAACCAGTGCTTGAAGGCGACCGGCTATGAGCAAAGCGAAATCTTGGAGTTCCATGCCCAAGACATTCTCCCGGCCAAGCCGCAATCCGATGGTCGAAAGCCTCGGGGAGACGACCCGTTCCTGTACGAGACCCTGCTCCTCAAACGGGACGGAGGGACGATCCCTGTCGAGGTCAGCGCCTGCTCTTTCGACTCTGAGATGACTTTGCTCATCGCGCGCGATATCAGCGAACGCAAGCAGGCCCAACTCAGAATTCAGCAGCAAGCTTCGCTGCTGGACGAGGTGCAGGACGCCGTCCTGGTCCGCGATCTGGAAGGCCGCATCACCCACTGGAACCGCAGCGCCGAGCGCATCTACCAATGGACCGCTGAAGAGGTCATGGGACGACACACCGAGGAGTTCCTCATCAGCCGATCGCAGTCGGACCTCGACGAGGCTTTCAACCACGTCCTCCAGCAGGGAAAGTGGGGCGGCAAGCTCTCCCAAAAGCGAAAAGACGGCAACCAAGTCGTAGTGCAAAGCCGCTGGAAGCTGCTGATCGACGACGATGGCCTCCCTTGCTCGGTGCTGGTCGTCAACACCGACCTGACCGAACAGCAGCGAATCGAAGACCAGTTCCTCCGTTCCCAGCGCATGGAAAACGTAGGCACCTTGGCGGGCGGCATCGCCCACGACCTCAACAACATGCTGGAGCCCATCCTGCTCAGCGCCGGACTCCTTCAGATGCAGGCCCAGAACGCCAAGTCCCTCAAGTACATCGCCACCATGGAGTCCAGCGCCAAGAGGGCATCCAGCTTGGTGCGCCAATTGCTCGCCTTCGCTCGGGGCAGCAACGGCGAAAGAACACGATTCGATCCCAAGCACCTGCTCGCCGAAGTGGAGCAGATCCTGTTTCAGACCATTCCCCGCACCATCACCATCAAAAAGAGTTTCTGCCAGGATCTGCGGCCTGTGGTCGGCAACATCACCCAAATCCACCAGGTTTTGCTCAACCTGGGGGTCAATGCCAGAGACGCCATGCCTCATGGAGGGCTGCTCAAGATCGAAGCCGAAAACCAGACTTTGGAAAAGGACGCTCTGGCTCCTGATCAGCCTTCGGCGCCCGGCGACTATGTGACGGTCAGGGTCACCGACACCGGCTTCGGCATGACTCCAGGCGTCCAGGAGAGAATCTTCGAGCCTTTCTTCACCACCAAGGAAGCCGGCAAGGGAACAGGACTGGGGTTATCCACCGTCCAGAGCATCGTGAAGAGTCACAACGGATTCCTTCGGGTCCAAAGCCAGGTCGGCAAAGGAACCACTGTCCAGGTCTTTTTGCCGGCCGAAGCGGGTACGGTCGATGCCGGTCAGATCCCGGTGCGCCGAGGCCTGCCTCGGGGCGATGGAAGCACCGTTCTTTTCGTCGACGATGAGCCCTCCATCCTGGAGACTGCCAGGGCCACCCTGGAGGCCTATGGCTACCGGGTCCTGACCGCCTGCGACGGCACCCATGCCGTCTCGGTGTACATCCAGAATGCCGAGGCGATCGATGTGGTCATCACCGACCTGATGATGCTTTTCATGGATGGGCCCTCAACCATTCGGGCGCTGCGCAAGCTCGACTCCAAGGCCTCCTTTGTGGCCGTCAGCGGGCTCCCTTCGGCTGAAGCCGACGACGAGCTGCGGCTTCCGGGCGTCAGCTGCCTTTCCAAGCCCTACACCACCGAAGAGCTTCTCCTCACCATTCACACAGCGCTTGCCCGCGACTCCCAGGACTTATTCGACAGGCCCGGCGTCTCGGGAATGAGCCTGAATCGCAACGGGAGCGTCCGATGAAGGAAGCTGAAGCGGGGCGGATTCTGGTGGCCGATGACGATCCGGCAGTGCGCCTGATGGCGCAGCAAGCACTGATGGCCGCCGGGCATGAGGTGCGCTGTGCCGCTGATGGCCTCCGGGCGCTGGAGGCCATGCCCTCCTTCCAGCCCGATGTCCTTTTGCTGGATGTTCGAATGCCTGTCATGGACGGCTTTGAAGTCTGCAAGAGGGTGCGCCGGACACACGGGGGTCACCTGCCTGTGATGATGCTCACCGCCCTGGACGACAGCGAGTCGATTGAAAAGGCCTACCGGGCCGGCGCCAGCGATTTTCTTGTCAAGCCCATCCAGTGGCTCGTTCTCCGTCAGCGGCTGCGCCACATTCTAAGAGCCGCCCGAACGGTCAGCCAACAGCTCCAGGTGGAGGCCCGCAACCAGGCTCTGCTGGATGCGATTCCCGACTCCTTCATCCTCATCGACCCCTGCGGCGCCGTGCTGTCTGCCCGCATTGCGCCCTCCTTTGAGCCTCATATGAGCGGCCCGGCCCGAAAAGGCTGCAATCTGGGCGATGCCTTCCCATCGGTCTTCGCCCAAGAGTGCCTGGCCCGGCTGGCCCGCTTGGGGCGGCCTCAGCGCTGGGAGTGGCCGATCGCCTCAGCCGACGGCCTCAGCTTCTTCGAGACACGCCTGGTTGCCTGCGGCCAAGAAGGCGGATTGGCGATCGTGCGGGACATCACCAAGCACAAGGAGTCAGAGCACGAGTTGCATCGGGCCCGGGCTGCCGCTGAAGCCGCCAGCCGCGCCAAAAGCCAGTTCCTGGACAATATGAACCATGAGCTGCGGACCCCGTTGAACGCCATCCTGGGGATGACGGAGCTGGTTTTGGACACCGAGCTGAATGCCGAGCAATTTGATTTCCTTTCCACTGCCAAACTGTCCGCCCAACGTCTGGAGAACCTGATCAGCGAGGTGCTCGACTTTTCCGGAATCGAGGCAGGCGAGATTGAGCTGGAGGAGGCCGAATTCGACCTGCAGGACGCTTTGGCAGATGCATTGGCGCCTCTGGCCTATGAGGCCAATCTGAAAGGACTCGATCTGGCCTGCCAGGTCTCGCCCGATGTCCCCGCCTCGATCAAATCGGACGAAGCACGGCTTCGCCAAATCCTGGTCAACCTGGCCCACAATGCAGTCAAATTCACAGAAAGCGGCCAAGTTGTGGTCGAAGTGGCGCTTCAGTCCCAGTCTGAAGAGCAGGCCTGCCTCTGCTTCCGGATACGCGACACCGGTGTCGGAATCGCCCATTCCGAACAAAGGTCCATTTTCGAGTCCTTTTTCCAGCTGGACGGTTCAACCACCCGCGAGTATGGAGGCGTCGGCCTGGGGCTGACCGTAGCAGCCAGGCTGGTGCGCCTGCTCAACGGCCGCCTCTGGCTGGACAGCGACCTGGGTCAAGGCAGCACCTTTTCGTTTCTGCTGCCCGTAGGCCTTGTTCCCAGCGCCGCCGCCTCTCCCTTCAACCGGAAAAGCAGGCGGTCCAAGGGTGGCCCAGGGAGAATTCTGCTCCTTGATTCGGATCGGATTCATCGACGGGTGACCGAGCGGCTTATTCAACGCTGGGGCTTGGAAGTGGTTGCGCCTGATCGGCCTCTCGGCGGGGTCCGGTCATTTGCCGAGGAACCCTTCCAGCTCTGGTTGGTTGCCGAAGACCTGTTGTGCACCGATTCTTCGAGGCAGGATTTGAGTTGGATCGAA